>JANORP010000363.1:0-37984 GCA_031415375.1 Bacteroidota bacterium
GGGAGGCGTTTTTTGAATTGTCGTTTCATCGACACGACAATTGTAAGTGTCTGTAAACGTGGGTTTTGTCTTGCATTTGAATTGTCGTTTCATCGACACGACAATTGAGCTGCAGTGTTGCGCTGCTTTGCGTTTGCTGCATGGGGAGGCGTTTTTTGAATTGTCGTTTCATCGACACGACAATTGTAAGTGTCTGTAAACGTAGGTTTTGTCTTGCATTTGAATTGTCGTTTCATCGACACGACAATTGGAATGCCTTGCAATGGTGCATGCTAGTTGGAAAAGCACTTTCCGTATCACGGATACGAAAAGTGCTTTCAAACCCCGTTTCCAGTAGAGAGGGTCAGGCTTTTGTGTTCTTCTTAGTTTTTTTGCCTTCGCTATTGAATTTTTCGCGTGATAGCGTGATTGCCCGCTGCAACTTTGTGCGCAGCGCCTTGAGATCGGGCAGTTCGGTGACGTAATTCGCGACTTTGATGCCCGACTTGTCGAGTTGCATCATCTCGATTTGCTCCTCATTGCCTTCTGCACAAAGAATGAGGCCTATCGGGGTCTCTTCGCCTTCTTGCATTTCATGGATCTCCAGCCACCTGAGGTACAATTCCATTTTGGATTTGTACTCGGCTTTGAATTTGCCCAGCTTGAGGTCGATGGCGATCAACCGCTTGAGTCTTCGGTGGTAAAAGAGCAAATCCAAATAATGGTCTTCACCGTCGATGATGATCCGCATTTGGCGATCCATGAACAAAAACCCCTTACCGATTTCCTTGATGAATCGCTCAAGGTGCTTCAAGATAGCAGCCTCAAAAGTCTTTTCACTGTAACTGTCTTCCAGGCCCAGAAACTCCAAGAAGTACCGATCCCTAAAAACCAACTCTGGATTGAGCACATTTTGAGTGCGCAACTTCTGCAGGTCATGGCGGATTGTTTCCTCGGGTTTTTTGCTGATGGCCGTGCGTTCAAACAACATACTGGAGATTTTGCTGCGCAAAGTCTTCACGCTCCAGCTCTCCAAGCGACACATCTCGGCATAAAACTCTCGTTGCAAAGGCTCCCTGACAGGCAACAACGCGACGAAATGCGTCCAACTCAATTGTCGTATCGCTGACACGACAATCTCTTGGTGCGGAAAAATCTCGGCAAACTGCATCATCCGCCGCAGGTTTTTCTCCGCAAATCCAGTCCCATAGATGCCGACAAGTTCCGCTGACAACATCGGAATCACCTGCTTGCCGTACTCAGCAAGTTGATGTTGCAGGACTTCATCGTTGATCCGTTGCCCGATCTTGCAATAGAGCATGGTCATTGTAGAATTGACAGCTTGAGCTACAAGCTGCCGGCTCGAATTGATCAAGCCTTTGATTTCAGATACCAACTCGGGGGTGCTTGCTTCAGTTTCCACCACACTATTCCTCCTATTTATTTCCGCTACATGATTGAACGATTGGGAAATCATTCACGAATTGTGGCAAAGATAAGTAAATAATTCCATATTATATAGCTTTAAGACAAATCAATTGACACATAACATATATATGCCAATAAAAATAGTGTTGAAGCAGGTTACCAACCCTCACAATTGCAGGCAGTTTCGTTTGGGCCGTGCCAGCCTGCCGAGGGAGAGCCAACCAACAGGTTGTATTTGCAGGCTACTCCCCCAAGTAACAAGCGATATCGGAGGATCGCGCGCCTTTTCGTTTCCTACGCCCGCTCGAGTCGGTCGCAATGATGTAAGTTGTCAAAAAAAAGCAATATTTGAGGGTAATACTCCTCCCCATGATACGCTTTGATAGAACCATCTTTTTGCTTTCTTATCGCTATCTCGGAACACTTATCACGTTGTGGTTGATCTGTGGCTACCTGCAGGCACAACCAGCAAATTTTGACTCTCTCTCAGCTGTCCTCGACAGTCTGCCTGAAGACACCAACAAGGTGAATGCATACCTCACTGAATTTCGGCCATTGATGATGTCTAACGGTGAGGCGGCCATGGAATTGACCGAGCGGGCGATGGCCCTGGCCATCAAGCTAGGCTACAAAAAAGGCGAAGCCGAGTCGATACGTATGCAAGGGGTGTACTATATGATCAACGGCGCAAATGAACTCGCTCTAGAACGTTATCAGAAAGCTTACGAAATGTTTGTCAGTCAAGGCAATAGATCCTTTGTGATGCGCTGCAAAAACAATTTTGCAACCGTCTATATGGAGATGGAACTTTACGATACAGCCCTGAATTATTTGTCTGGCCTAGCGTTTTTTACGTTGTCTAACAGCACAGACTCTATGCTCTACGCAACGATGAAACACAACGAAGCCATTTGCCTAGACATGACGGGGGACCACGAGAAAGCGTTCGAGACATTCAAGACCAATCTGAAAACCTTTGAGAAATACCATGTCGAATACGAGCAGTCATTTACCCTCAACAGCCTCGGTGAGGCGGCCACGAAACTCGGGAAGCTAGATTTGGCGATTGCATATTTGCGTGCTGGCGAGGCCCTCAAACGCAAGCTAGACGATCAGCGAGGTGTCTCACGGTCGCTCGTCCTGCTCGCAGCTGCCTATAACAAATTGGGAAATAGAGATTCGGCGATCACGATTGGCTTGCGTGCATTGGAGGTGGCAAGGGGTTCAGGGGAGACGTCAATTGAGATTGAGTCTCAAAAAACGCTTGCTGAGATTTATGCCGAAGGCGGAGAGCATGAAAAAGCATACGGGGCTCTCATGCAATATGTGGAGCTTAACGACTCGGTCAAAAAAGCAGGTAACCTGACCAAGGTAATGGGGTTGCAAGCAGCATACGGCCTCAAAAACAAAAATGACGAGATCAAACAATTGCAGCAGACCAACGCTCTGGATCAGGCTAACATCGGTCGGCAGCGGCTGCTCATCCTTTCCATGGCGGGTGGTATCTTGCTCGTACTCATTGTGCTCCTGTTGATCTACCGTTCCTCGGTGGCCCGCGCCCGTCTCAACGATGCCATATCCGCCAAAAACCAAGAACTCTCCACCGCCAACGAGGCCTTGCAACGCTCCATCGTGGAGCGTGAAGCGCTCGTCCACATGATCATTCACGATCTCAAGTCCCCACTCAACCACACCGAAGCCCTCATTCAAGCCATGCGCGATGTCGAAGGCATGCCAGCATTGGGACTCAAGATGATGGAAAAGGTGGAGATCACCAACCGCAGAGGTATAGAGCTCATTGCAGACTTGCTCGCACTCTACCAAATCGATTCCCAAGCACAATTGTCTCGTGGGAACACAGACACCGCAGCCCTCGCTGCGGCCGTGGTCGCCTCGATGGAAGGTTACGCGACCCAAAAGGGCATCCAGCTGCTGTTGTCATTTCCCAAGGAAATACAAGCCGCACACACCAATGCCTCCATGGTCACGCGCATTTTGGAAAACCTAGTCTCCAATGCGCTTAAATTTTCAAATCGAGGCACATCGGTCAAAGTTCAGGTCGAAACCAAGGATGATGAAATCTTTTTCTCGGTAGAGGATCAAGGCCCCGGTATTTCGCCCGCAGACCATGCTTTGTTGTTTGAAAAATTCAGCAAACTCAATGCGCGGCCCACGGGCGGCGAGCACAGCAATGGACTTGGGCTGGCTATCGTGAAAAAACTCGTGGAGCAACTCAACGGCAAGGTCGGCGTGGCATCTGAACTGGGCAATGGGGCCAAGTTTTGGGTCGCCATCCCTGTCAAGTAATCAAGGCTTGGGACTGCGGCGGCGCGATCGCCAAAGCTCCACCAGCACAAAACAGCAAGCCAAGGGGAGGAGCCATGCTATCCTGGCCTGCAAGCGTGCATAGACATTGGCCAGGGCACCGGTCAGGAATGCATTCAGAGCATAGCTCAGGATGGCAACCAAGGCAAAGGCCGTGACTTCGCGACTGAGTCTGCGTCCATATCCTAGCAAGCCGACCACGAGCAACAGGCTGCTCAACACCATCGTCGCATAGAGGAGCCATTTCTCCCAGGTAAATGAAAATTCCTGATTGAACTGCTTGGAAGCAACATAGGCAGGAATCTGAGCAGGCATTGCACGTTCAAAAAACTTGTAAGGCGATGAGCTTTCATTGTAGGGTGTGATGCCCTCGCCGACCGAGAGCTCAACCAGCTGTGCCAATCCAGATTGCACGGCGACTTTGGCATAAGCCTTGACATAATTACTACGGCCAAAAAAGTCGGCCAAGAGCGAATCGTATTGCGGACGCGACCCTTCCCAAAAGCCAGTTTTCTTGAAGGGCGAGTCTTCACGCCAGATAAAATCGGCCGCGCTAGTAGGTAGGGAATCAGCATAGGGGCAAAGCGCCCAATGCTGGTCGGCACAGGTCTCCTGCAGGTACTGGGCTAGCAGCCCCGTCTCCGAAAGGCGCGCCATCGTGAAGACGTGGGCTGAGCGCGTCATGCGCCATCCGAAACCATTTGTAGAATTCACATAATAAAAGGAGAGCATCGCTAGCAATCCCGGCAACAGAGCCCACACCAAGCGCCCGATCAGGAACGGCCGTCTGCGCCTGCGTGCAGCCTGCAGCAGCCAATAACCAAAGCCCAGCGCGACCAGCAATAGCAGTATCGCTGTATGGCTGTAGTGTGCAAAACAAAACCAGTAAGCCAGGAAAGCGTAGCCAAGGCGCCCCCACCAGCGTGCCCCATCGTCAAACAGCAGCAAGAAAAATGTCAGCGCCACCAGTCCTGTGAAGATGTCGGGCATCAACTGGCTCGCGTACCAGGCCGTGCCCGTGAGTCCGACTGCCGCGCCCAGCGCGAGTGGATATGCCTTGCGCACATCCACCTGCGGGAGCGCAACGCGCACCGTGCGCAGGAGCAGCCCTGCCATGAGCAATCCTTGCGCAAAGAGCGGTAGCCAGATATGCCCCCCGAGGGAGGCGTAACGAATGAACAATCCATAGCCAGTGGGCCGGGCCATGGGCACCTTGCCCTCAAAGGCCGTCGCGAGATAAGCGCCCGTGTCGGAGTACACCAGCGGGAAACCATTCCAGATCGCAGGCAGGCACAGCGTCAATGCACCGAGCAACACCAACCCCAGAGCGGGTAGGTGATGGCTGAGCCAATTTGGGATGCGGGTGCCTTGGGCCATTTCGATCGATGTGCAGCAGTGGCTGCTCACTCAAAGAAACGGAGAAAATAGGGAAATGCAGATATTGTGCCGATGGTGTATCTGGGAGCAATGGTTGGGGTGTACGACAAATTCGTTACCTGTTCGTTGGCCCACCCCACAACAACGCTGTGGGCCGACGAACGAGCATTTTGATCATAGATTCGGCGTTGCCGAATCATCGCTTGGCGGCCAATATCGTTCGTCGGCCCCCAAACTTGGTTTTGGGGCCGCGCCGGCCTGTGGAGCGAGGGCCGACGAACAACGTAATTCCTGGGCCTGCTCCCACTCTCTGAGCGGGAGCGTACACCCGCAAGGTTGCATGCGTGTGACTTTGAAGAGAGAATTCACCAATTTTGTCCCAGACTTCGCGCAAGGATCGATATGACCACGGAAAGCTTTGCATTGGCATTTCTACTCTTCCTCACGATTGCAACCTTGTATTCGTCGGTCGGTCATGCGGGTGCCTCGGGTTATTTGGCGATCATGGCACTACTTTCCTTTGCACCCGAGTCGATCAAACCCACCTCCTTGATCCTCAACAGCGCCGTCGCCCTTATCGCCTCAGTCAAATTCATCCGCGCAGGTTATTTTGACCGGAAGATCTTCATAGCCTTCATCGCGACCTCCTTGCCGATGGCTTTCTTGGGGGGATACATCAGCATCGGCCCCAAGTATTTCAAGCTCTTAGCAGGCATCTTTCTCATCGTCTCGGCGGTGCTGCTTTTTGTAAAGCAATACATCCGGCCGCGTGAGACGCCCATTCGCCAGATGCCTCTGGCAGCTGGGCTGGTCTTGGGCGCATTCATCGGGCTGCTTTCTGGCTTGATTGGCGTCGGCGGCGGCATTTTCCTTTCCCCCATCCTCATCATGGCCAACTGTACGACGGTCAAAAACGCCGCAGGCATTTCGGCCTTGTTCATTCTCTGCAATTCGTTGGCTGGGCTCGCCGGACATGTGTCTGGCATACAGCAGCTCGATGTGAGCATATTGTATTGGCTCATCGCCGTCGTGATCGGCGGCGTACTCGGTTCCTACCTCGGCACCATGAAGTTCAACAACAAAGTGATCATCGCCTTTTTGTTTCTAGTGCTGCTCACGGCTGGCTTGAAGTTTGTGTTGGTGGATTTTGGGAAATGAGGGTGGAGGGAAGCCGAGAGAATTGGTTCAAAAAACTAGACGAAGCATTTTATCGTGGGGGATTGCACAAACGCCGAAAGCGGTAAAAATAGCTTGTGCATCGGCGCTCCACGAGATCACCGAGACGCAACAACGTGGTTCTGGATCGGACTGCGCATCAGAGGCAAAGTCATCATCCACCCTTTTGATGACCCGCGCTTCCCAATATGTGCAAAACCTCATTATCTTTGAATTGATGATGGCTTCTTCCCAAGCATACACCACGAGAAAAAAGTCGGCCCAATTCGCAGTACTCGCACTGTGCATAGCCTTGCTCAGTGTGGGCACTGGCACGCGTGCAAAGGCCCAATGGCTGGAACCAACGCGCCTGTACATGGGGATGTCGGGCGGATTTGGTGGCCTGCATGCCTGGGGCAAGCCGAGCCTAGACTTGATCTATGGTCGCTGGACGGCGCGCTTTGCGCCGGGTCTGCGCTACCTGAGCGGTGGGGTTACCTACCATTTGGCCCATTTCAGCCCCAAGACCCGCCATGATAGGATCGTCATCCTGAGCCTCTACTACCACAATGATTGGCTCCTCGCCAATAAAAAATCCTCCGAGTTTCGGCGTGACCAAAATATCTGGATGCTCATGCCAGGCATCCACGTGAACCTCGACCACCGTGGCACGATCTTCATGGAGGTCTCTGGCGGATTGATGTATCAGCACGAACGTATTTTTAATTCCGACAAGACCATCCGTTCGGCGGGTGACCACTTCGCACCGATGGGTGAGCTACGCATCGGCGGCATCTTCATGAGCCGCGTGGAGCATGTGCAGCAATTCCCGCACTATTTCAAGGAGAAGCCGGCCAAGAAAGTCCAGCGCAAACGGTTGCACTTTGATTGATGAAGGCCAGCCTCCCCTTTGCACAAGTGGCGATCTTGTCGCCTGAATTGGCTTTTTCCCAGCCGCAAAATCCCGATTTTGACCGCCAAATGCAGGCAGAGTTGCAGGCTTGGTACGCGCTCGCCCGCGCGCGTGGCGCAGATGCTGTGTATGCACGCGTGCAGCATGCGGCCGTCGCACCTGCGCTCCTGCAGGCACTGTTGGGCATGGGTGCGCGCTTGCTTGCGCCTGCAAGTCTGTATGACCCAGCGCTTGCCGTGTGTGCGTGGCACGTCTCGGGCGCGACCTCCTCGTCCATGGGGCGGTTGCATGTGCATTCCCTTACGCTGTGGGGCATCTCTTGCCATAGCATAGCCGACCTGCGTGCAGCAGCACGCGAGGGATTTGACTATGCCTTCCTATCGCCGATTTTTGCTACGGCGACCCATCCAGCGGCGCAGCCGCTAGGGCTGGACTTGCTGGCGCAAGCCTGCAACAGCGTGGCGTTGCCTGTGATTGCATTGGGCGGAATTGATCTGGGGAATGCCGCCGCCTGCCGCAAGGCTGGCGCAGTTGGCTGGGCCGGGATCAGATGCTGGATGTGAGCGGCAAACCGTCTGCATTCGCCAGTAGGTGTGCCTTTTGTACCGGGATTGGGCGCTGCCCAAAACACCCGAAAGGTCTAGGCGGTTGCCCAGGCAAATGCATTTCACCTGCCGTCGCATTTCTAAGACGGCTAGGCACATTGCCCACAGGATTAAAACGGCGTATTTTCCGTGAAAGCGATTAATTTTACCGATTCGCATGGCCTCTACTCCTCCCATAGTTGTCTTGAGCATCGCCGGATCTGATTCGGGCGGTGGCGCAGGCATCCAAGCGGACCTCAAAACCTTTGAGGCGCATCGGGTATTTGGCACCACGGCGATCACAGCCCTCACGGCCCAAAACACGGTCGGCGTGCAGTTTGCAATGCCGGTACCTCCCGAAATGGTACGCGCTCAATTGCGGTCCATCTTGGACGACTTTGACATTCGCGCAGCCAAGACGGGCATGCTCTACAACATCGAGACCATCCAAGAGGTCTGCGATGCTGTGATTGAGGGCAATTTTCCATTGGTGGTCGATCCCGTGATCGTCTCGACCTCGGGCGATGCGCTCCTGCAACCCGATGCCCTGCAATCCCTCGCCGAGATGCTACTCCCGGTCGCGACCATCGTGACCCCCAATCTCCAAGAGGCTGCCATTCTCTCTGGCATCACTGTCGCGACCAAAGAAGACATGGAGGTCGCCGCCTTGCGCATTGCCAACCTCTGCCCCGACACTTGGATTCTCATCAAAGGTGGCCATCTCACAGAGGGCAAGGCCAGCGACCTGCTGTTCAAGCTCGACCGATCGCCGATTTGGCTCGAAGAGGATTACATCCCCACGACCGATACCCATGGCACGGGCTGCACGCTCAGTGCTGCCATCACCGCCAATCTTGCAATGGGCATGCAGGTGCCTGAGGCGGTCGCCCGTGCCAAAATTTATGTAACAGGCGCCATCCGACAGGCTTGGTCGGGGGTGGGCCATGGCCACGGCTCGCTGCGCCATCACTATCTCAGCCTCCAACCTGTCCATGAATAGTTCCTTCCTCAAATACATCTGCTGTGCCTGCCTCCTGTTTCTCGCGGGGCGTGGTTGGGCACAGGAAGAAGACTGCCGCATGACGCCCGACCAGATCGTGCCGATCATCGATCGCTACAACCCCTTCTTTACCGACCATACCTGGGAAAATGACGAGAAGACTGAGACGGCGCGCTTCGATCCAGAACGCGTGGTCGTGATCAAACAAAAGGCCTGCCTGCGCCACCATGTACTTTTTTCCATGCACATCGACCCGACAGCCATCGAGGACAACGATCGCTTCTGGATCTCTGAGATGCTGGTGATGCTCAAACGGGTCTATTTCAACGACCCTGTGTATGCCGAATACAAAAAAGGCTTTGAAAAAGAATACATCCGTCAGTTTCTTGCGGCGGGGTTGAACACGACCTTCAACTTCCCAGTCGATGACCGTACGTTTATCTGCCGCATCGACAAGGGCGAATGGGGTGCAAAAGTCAGGCTGGAAAGTGTGCGCTTTATTTTGAAGGAACGGGTCTTGCAGCCAGGCATTGCCCGCGACAAAGACGACGGTTGGTACATCAACAAAAAAGGTAATTGAAATGGACAGACAACGGTGGATGATGATCTGTGGCATAGCGGCAATCGCCCTCTACAGCTTTTCGTGGATCATGCAATTGATGGACATACCTGGCAAGGGATGGATGCGCTTGGCGGCCATCGTGCCTTTTTTGATCGGAGGCGGCATCCTCCTTTATGACCGTGCACAAAAGGCGAAGGCCCAAGGCAGGACCCCAAAGGGCAAAATTGGCTGGGAGGATATCTTGGACGATGGCGAAGCCGAGGATGGAGACAAGGCGTAGTCCTTGAAGGAAAACGTTACATTTTCAGCAGTCTCTTCCTGATTTTCATTTTCGCAGGATAGCTGTGAGCATGAATACAGTGGTTATCAAGCAAGCATTTGTCCTTACATTGAATTCTTTTCGGAATTGCTTATAGTTCCTTGCCCGATTTTGCTCGGGTGGAGGCTAGGCTTTGATCTCAATCAAAATCAGTCGTGAGCTTGAAGCGCAGCACCCTGCGATTGCCGGCGTCGGCGACATAGACGATGCGGTTGTAGTAGGCAACGGCGGCGGGTTGGTTGAATTGGGTGAGGCCCACGCCGGTACCACCGAATGATACCTTGATGTTTTTTGCGGAACTGCTACCTGCAGGTGCCTTTACACCTTCGAGGCCAATGTTATTGAATTGATAGAGCGAGTCTTTTTCGCTGTCGATGACAAAGATGTAGTTGGTGCCGTCCCCTGAGTAGGCGACATCGATGGGACTTGCAAAACGATTGGGGCTATAGAGGAAGCCATCGGCTTTGGAGGTGTCGCCAATTGGCAGCTCCTCTACAAAATAGTCGATGCCCCCGTCGCTCACCACAACATTCAGGGACTGCACTTTGAGTTGCGTATTGTTGCTGAGTGAGCTGAAAACAAAATCTTCCTCGATGCTCACAAACGGTGATTGTGGCGGCTGGCATTTGGTCACGATGCCAAATGGCTTGTCAAAATAATCGCTCAAAATCCCCAAGCTAGTGTTCACGCTTACTGTTGAGATGAAGACGTCGTGGTTGGTAAACTTCACGACGGCATCGTCTGGGCCAAACACAGGCGATGTGCTATTGCCGCTACGGGTGACGTAGTAGGAGTTGTCGGCTTTGAGGGCGATGCCATTGAGGGCGACTTGATCATCCACATTTGGGGAAAAGGTCGCTTTGTAATAGAAGGGATGGACTGCCTTGTGCTCGATGCGGGCATTGGCGAGGCCATAGCCGCTAGGATTGTCGAGTTGGATGCGGTAGATCGCGGGCAGTTGCGTGCCGAGTGTGTCAAAAGTGCCCAAGGCCAAGAGGTCAAGTGAACGGTCTTGCAAGATGGCGTGTACACCAGGCACGCTCATCCGGCCGAGCTCCGTGCCAGCTTGGTCCAGACAGATGATTTCCTCTGCGAGATCATCGGCGACATAGATCAATTCATCAAATCCAATGGCGATATCGACAGGGTGCTGGTAGTTGCTCCACACTGGCTGGATCGGCACATAAGCAACCTGACGTGTGTTGTACACAGGCACATCGATGAAACTCGGATCGAGCTTCTTGCCAAAAAAACCTTCGCATCCAGCCGACAACAAGGTCGCTGCCACGAGGGGGAGCAAGAGAGGATTAATTCGCAGGTGCTTCATTCTTTTTCTCTTCACGATCCAGCTTATTCAAACCAAAAGACAGCCCAAAGCGGTGTATCCAACCCAGATAGGGCGTGGGATCCACAGCATAGTCGATGTGCAAAGCATGCTTGCCGATGTGTGCCTTCACACCCAGACCAGCGGTCGGGTATTTTTGGTCATCGACATTGATCTTGTAGCCTGCACGCAGGTACAGGAGTTTCTTGTATTCAAATTCGACCCCGATGCGAATGTTTTCAGCATTGTCGCTGGGGTGATTGAGTTGGGCGATCACGGTGAGGCTCTTGTCGTCTGTTTTCCAAGGAATCATCGAGACGCCGAGTTTGAAGGTCGTGGGGGCTGGATAGGCGCTGATCGTGACAGGCTTGCTGTTGAGTCCGTCGGGCTCATAGTCTCCCTTGAGCTTGCTGTTGGTGCCAAAGCTTTGCATGGCCACCGCGAAACTGAGGTCTTTCCAATCTGTGCGGTACAGGAAGCCGAGATCGACAACTGCGGTCTGGGCGACATATTCCGCCAATTGCTCATTCACATACTTGAGCGTAACGCCGTATGAAAAATAATCTGTCAAGCGCTTGGAGTAGGAAAGGCCGATTGCGGTATTGGAGGCCGAGAAATATTGGCCGGTGCCGTCTGGCTGAAACTCGGTGCGGCGCTCCATGCGGCCTGTCATCAAGGACGTGATGCTCAGTCCAAAGACGCCAATCTTAGTGGGTTTCACCCCACTGAAAAAAGCGTGGTTGATGCCTGCTGCCCAAAAGGTATTGGACGCTGCAAAGCAAAGCTTGTCCACGTCGGCCAAACCCGCTGGGTTGGTGTTGGTGGAATAGACGTCGCCCGACAATGAGACGTTGGCGCTGGCCATGGCAGCCGATCGCGGACTCGGGTCGATTTTGAGAAAGGTGAGGGCTGAGATGCCAGCACGTTGTCCGCCGAGGCGCGGCAACAATTGGGCATGCATGGCGGGCAGAGCCAGCAGCGACAGCAAGGCGATATGTAGGATTCTACGCATTAGAGCAAAAAGCTTAAGCCCAACATCATTTGGCGCGGTGTCATAAAACGGGCAGGGTCTGTCGGTGGCAAACCCTTGTCCTGCGGATCAGGATAACTGGGGTCACGCACCGTAAATGGCAATGGATCTCCACTGCGATAACCTTTGCCAGTCACGGGATTGATGATCTGCGAATTTCTATTGTTGAAGACGTTGCGCACCTCAAAGGACAAGGATGCGCGACTTTGCTTGGCCTTGCCAAACTTGAAGTCACGCGTCACACGCAAATCTGTCCAAAACCAAGGCGCTGCGATCTTGCTGAAGGGCGCATCTTGAATGATCTCGTAGATCGGGCGGCCATTGGCGGCCACACCTGTCTGCTCATAGGGCGTGTAGCGCAGGCCCGACTTGATGGTCGAGGACACAAATACACGAAAGCCATTCAACGGAATTCCAAACAGATGCACAGAGGTATCGGGCTTGAGGATCAAGCTCGCCTTGAGGTCAAAAGGGCGATCCCAAGCAAGGTAGTTTTCCTTGGAGGTATTGACAAAGCCCTGGGTCTTGATTTGGAGGGCAGACTCGGCAGCAGTGTTGCTTTTGCCAGTCGCGATTTGGTAGGTGCCGTTGAAAGTCAGCGTCATCATCTTGCTGATGCGCTGCTTCACACCCACTTCTAGGCCCCTGATGCGGGCATAGTCTTGGTTGATGAAAAAGGTCTTGGAAACAAAGCGGCCCGTCTGGTCCTTGATGAGCACGTTGCGGCTCACGATGTAATCAAACTTGTCGTTGTAAAAAGCGGTGAGCGTCACAGCCAAGTTCTTGTTGATCTTGGACTTGATGCCGACTTCGTAGGAGACGGTCACCTCAGGGTTCAAGTTGGGATTGCCCAAGTTGGAGAGGAATGAGCGATCCTGATAGACAGGGTCCAGACCCGCATAGACAAAGCGCGGGTGCGGCAGCTGGGTCGCGTGACCGTAGTTGAAATACAAGACATTGTTTTCCGTGACAGGAAAAGACACGCGCAGCTTGGGCAGCAAACGCGCTTTCCAAGCTCTGCCGAGAAATTGCGTGGTGTTGTCTGCATAGGCCTGCCGTGTCGCATCGGTCACAGGCGCATTGGGGTTGGCGACGGCCTCGTCGGCAAATTTGCCCGGTGCCCAGTAATCATAGCGCAAACCCAAAAAGCCGATGATGCCCTTGTACTTGATTTCGTCTTGCACAAAAAAACCGCCTTGTGAGGGCCTGGCTAGCCAGAGGTCGCTGCTCGACCCGATGCTGGTCGAGGGCGTGTAGGTCGTGTCATTTACACGGATTGGTGCACCCACCCAAGGGCGGCTCACGTCGATCCATTGGTATTCCTGCTCTTTGTGCTCTTGGCCCAATGTGAAGTAGTGTACGCCACTCTTGCTTTGGTGCGTGAATTTGTACTTCACGGTGTATTCCTGGGCATGGTGGTTGTGCCAGAGTGTGCCGATCCCGTTGTTGTTGTACAAGCCATTGCTGGGATAGACGTAGGCGACCGAGTCGCCAGGATTGAATACCGAGACAGGATTGGTCACGATCGATTGTGGATCGTAGATCTGATCGACAGTACTGTCACGAAAGGGGCGACCATTGGCATCGGCTTGGAGGTAGGTAAATAGCCTGCCAGCCGTGACGTCGAGCGTCCATGAAGTATCGATCAGCGTTTTGAAATTCAGGATCGTGAGGTTGCTTTGGTGGGTATAGACCATCGCATTGTCGAGGTTCAAGCTGTTCGCAAATGGGAAGCCAGGCTGCAAGATGGCATCGTTGCCAACCACCTGCAGCGTGCGTGAGTTTTGATTGATGTTGAGGCTATGCTGATTGGTGAGGGAAAACTTCATGCCCGGCCGGATGTTCCAGCCCAATTTGACCGTGTTGGCCCAGCTATTGCTTTGGCGCGGCGACCACATCGAATCATTCTTACTGAAAACTGAGCTGTGCAGCTGATTGGCGTAAACCTTGAAATAGTCATCGCTCAGGTCCATGTCGCCACTCGCAAAAAAAGACAACTTCTTTTTGGTGAATGGTACTGGCCCGCTGATGCTCAGGTTGGCGACATCTGTATTCCAGCTCATTGCACCATGGGGTTTGAAGCCGAGGTTGTCGCGTTGCCAGCTGCCCTTTACCTCCAGCTTGTCGCCGCCCTCCTTGATTTTGGTATTGATCACACCAGCGGTGCCGTTTCCAAACTCAGCATCGCCACCGCCTGTGATCAAGTCGATCTCTTCGACTGAGCTCGCGGCCACAGACACGCCCATGCCTGTGCCTGCCAGCGGGTCACGCGCGCTCACACCTTCGACGAGGTAGCTCGTCTCATATACACGGCCACCCCTGATCTGCAAACCGTCGGGCGTCTTGGAGACCCCCGCTTGGTTTTCGACGACCTCGCTCACATTGCGGTAGGAGGACTCTGCGATATAATCCTTGCCAAGCGTGGTGCCAGACTTGCCATCGGTGACGTCGATCAAGTCGGCCTCGCCCACGATTGTGATGCCGCCAACCTCGTGCACTGTGCCGAGGGAAGCCTCCAAAGGCGTGACTTGGTCGGCTTTGACTGTGATCCCCGTGTATTTGGTGGCGCCATATTCATCCATGAAGATGACGACCGTATAGTCGCCTGGCTTCATGCCTTTGATCTCAAACTTGCCGTCGGCATCGGTGAGTCCACCATAGTAGGTGCCCTCGACGGTGACTTTTGCGAAGGGTAGCGGCTCCTTGGTATTGGCGTCAATGGCCCGCCCTGCAACGCTCCCTGTCTGCGCGACTGCCCAGCCGGCACAGATTATCATGAGACATCCGAGTAGGATGCCACGGCCCCAAATCGTCATGCGCTTACCAGTTGAATTCATTCAGCAATACCTGGTTAAAGAAGTTTTGCAGCTCTGTCGGCCGCCCAAAAAGCAAATGCAACTCCACCGTCACCAACACCACGTTGGTATTGCCACCGCCATTGCGCGACCGCGCGCCAACTGCGCTTGGCCCTGTCCAGCCACCACTGAATGTGAAATTGCCATCGTAGATGGTCTCTGCATTGGATTTCACATACATAGGTGTGGCGCGGCCGATGAAGGAGCTCGCTGCCAAGGTGTCATAAGTGCTGGCAAACGCAGCCGTCGGCACCACAAGATTGCCTGTCGGTAGGCGGGCGCTGCCGCCCGATGTCGAGACGCTGTCGAGCGGCGTATATTCTTGCAAGACAGAGTTGTTGTCAAATGAACTGGGGAAACTGCAATTGATCAGGATCTTCCCGCCACGGTTCAGGTAGCCTTGAATGGCCCCGCTCGCATTCTCTAGCAATGTCAAACCCAAGTCGCTCCCATCGCCATACCAAAAAATGCGTGGATAATAGTTGATGAACGCGCTGAAAGTCGGCGACCAAAGCTGGGGCACATTGATGCCGCCATTGATCCGCAGGTCGATGCGGTCGGCACCAGGCTCGACCAAGTCCAATGTCTGTGCATAGACCTCCTCGGGGGAAGGCGATGCGCCACCAGGGTGGGCATCGATCACGAGTAGGTCGCTCGACTTGCGTTTGACAAACACAATCTTGGAGGTATCGATCACACTTTCTGAGCCAGCGATGTCGCGTGCCTTTAGGTACAGTGTATTGTCGCCATTGAGCACCAGACCTGTGAGCGTGCCAGGGACCAAGGTCGCCGATGCACCTTGATAAATCTTGGCGGTGACGCCACCATTGGCCTCAGGGTCGTCGGGCAACACGGTGATCGTATTGACCAGGGGATCAAGTGCAAACCAAGCACCACCATTGAACTTGACAAATATACTGTCCACGTTGTCGAGTCCATCAAGGTCGGCAACGCTCATGAAGATCGTCGTGGCGATAAATGATGTGTCGGGCAATGCCAAGACACTATCAAACACAGCTGTAGGCGCCGAGTTGCGGATCGGCACGCGCAAATAAGCAGGTGTCGCATCGGCGTCGCCATCGTTGTCGATGGAGCGCACATAAAAATCGATGTCGGTGGTGTCGCTGCCGAGCGTGAGCGAAAATTTAAATGTGCTGTCTTGCACATTCACAGGACTCCAATTGCTGCCATCGAGGGACAGCTCAAAGCCAGTGACCCAGCCATCCTCATCCTCTCCATACCAATGCAAAGTGACCTCGCTCCGTAAGCGATCATCGCCCGTGAGGTTGATGGCCGAGAGCGAAATGCGCGTTTCTGGCGCCACATTGGGGAGCTTTTCCCCTTTTTTGCAAGAGGTCACGGCCAGCACCAGCGCTGCCACGACGAGTAGGAGGTTTCGCTTCATTTTCATTAAGAAGCAGGCAGGCATTTACCAAATGCCCAACCTGCAACATATTCTTAAGCCCAGTACTACTGGACCTTGTTGATCTTCACAAAATCGATGAGGCCGCTGTTGCTGGAGCTCACTTTGACGATGTAGTTGCCAGCGGCGATGCCGCTCACATCGACCAAGGTCTCGCCGCTCGTCGCGTCCAAAGCTACCGTGCGCACTGGGCGACCCATCAGGTCATAGACAGTGGCTTGGGCATCGTTTTGGATGCCACCGAAGTCATAAGCCAAACGGAATTGGTCATGCACAGGATTTGGATATGCTGTGACCTGCACATTGGAGCCGGTCGTCACAGCAGTGATGAGGTTCACGTCGCTGTTGTTGCGTGGGAGCAATTTGAAGTTGCCAAACAGGTAGGCCATGACGCCTGTGATGTTAGAGACGACATCGCCGTTGAAGACTTGGATCACGGGTACATTCATGATGCCATCGACCGTAGCCCACTGTGGATCATTCACATAAGACACGTTGAGCGAGGAAAATGTGCTGTTGGTGACGCGTCCTGTGAGGATGCGGCAACCATCGCCGGGTGTGAATTGGTCTTTGCCTACGCGCCACTCAGCAAAGTTGCTTGGGGCGTCTGGGTTTTGATCGATCACAAAAAGCGTCTGGCCCACTGTGGGGTGCTTGAGGTTGATCAACATGCCTTCGTAAGGCTCGCTGGTAGCGATGCCAAACAGTGTGAAGTTGCTAGGATCTTGGTCGAGCGGGGTGATGGTGCCTGTGCCTAGCACCTGTACAGAGCTGATCTGCTCTATGCGGGTGAAGTTGAAGCTTTCACGTACGGTACCTGTCACACGCACTTTTTGACCAATTGTCAAGCTGGCGAGCGATGGGTTGTCGGTACACATAATGCCTGCCCAAGCGAGCTGACCTTCTTGTTGGATGAATACGTAGCCGAGGTTGGTCGCTTCAGCAGATGCCGTCACGACGCCATCGACGGTCACGTCTAGGCCTTGGTAGCCCGAGGCTGCGCTGGTAAATGTGCTGGGCACAAACTGCACATCGACGATGGTCGTACCGTTGTCGCGCACCGTGTAGAAGTAAGGGTCTGAGCCAGAAGGCACAGCTGTGTTGCAGCCTGTGTTGGAGCTGTCGTCGGTTGCGCAGACATAGTATTTTACAAACGCACCGTCTGCCTGTGCAGGGATGTCTGCGGTCCAGGTACCATTGGTATTGGTGCCACCGGTCAAGGTCATGGCGACAGTATTGTAGAGCGTATTGCCCACGCCGACGGCATATTTCATGCTGGCAGAAGCGACAAAATTGCTGGCATCGACGATCACAGCGCTGATCGTTACTGTTTGCGAGCTGGTCGGGGTCACGCGGTTGCGTGTGACGCTCACGATGCTAGGTGCTGCAGAGTTGCTGAGCAAGTCGCTGATCTGGGTTGGGGACAGTTCGTAGCCACGACCTGTGCCACCCATGCAACCATTGGGGCTGTGGGAGATCACGCCGCGGATGTAGCCGTAGGTATCACCCACGTTGGGGGCTACAAAGTTGCCAGCTGGATTGCCATTGGGCAGACGTTGGGCAATGTATTTGTCGGCAATGTTGATCTTGTTGCCTGCACCATCTTGGACGGTGAAGCTCACACGGGTATTGCCAGAAAAGAAACTGACAGACGTGACCGTCACGTTTTGGATTTCGATGTACTGACCTTCCCAGCGCTCACCAGTAGGCAATTTGCATACCTGAGTATTGTCGTTCAAGTCACCAACTGGCACGACGGTTGGCTGGATAGCAGCACCTGCACCGATGATCGTAACGGGTACATTGTCGAGAGGAATGATCTCAGACTCGCCTGGACCAAACTCGACCACCACGCCTGTGACGATGACAGAGTCACCTTTTTCAAGGTTGGTCACACCGATCAAGTTGGGGTCAAAAAAAGCAATGATGTCCAAGCCAGAGAATTCGCCGTAGCCATTGCGAATCCAAAACTGGAAGCTATTGTTGTCGGTAAGTGCAGCGGAATCTGGCTTTTGGACCAATACACCCGACACACGCACGGTATCACCCACCAAAGGTGAAGCCTCGATGCAGGCCGCCAGATTGGCTGGGGTCACTGTCTGGATGTCTTGGATCGTGACTAAAGGGTACTGTGCGAAGGATGTAATTCCCATGCACAACAGCAAAGCAAAAAGTGGTAAATACTTTCTCATATCAACTATACTATTTGATCACAACAAACTTGCCCTTGAAAATTTTTCCAGAGCTCAAGTCCTTTACAGAAAATAGATAAATGCCTCTTGCAATGATTTGGCTGTCTTTTGAGAGCAGGTCCCATGCATGCTCACCACCTGCAAATTTGGTGGTAGCCGTGTCTGAGTAGGTGCCAAACCACCGAATGTCGTCGCCGTTGTAGGCCTGATCATGGTCAAACTGATCGACCAAGTCACCAGCCACTGTATAAATGCGCACTTCGCACTTGCTAGGTAGATTTGCAAACATGACCTTGCGGTCTTCTTCAAATGTGCTGGAGCCTTCCCAGCTTGCACCAGCATAGTAGGGATTGGGATAGACAAAAGGTTCTCCGTTTGCAAAAGCATCATTTCCAGGTTTCCCAGGAAAGGCGCGTAGCATGTTGGCAAGGGTGCTGGATTCGAGCGATTCCAGATTGTTGACGCGATCGCCCTCGTCAAAAGCTGTGACGGCAATCACATGTTGCCAGCCATTTTGTACTTTTTCATACGTGTATTTGTAGTGATAGCGCGTCGTATCACCTGCAAAGGTCACCGGTGTCGCAAGCCGCACCCCTTCAAAGCCCGTATCGAAAAACAAGTTGTTGCCCGCCTTGTCAAATTCTCCCGAGACTTTGAGTGACTTGGCGATGTCGATGACATCTTTCACATCAAAACCGACGGCTGTCTTGTAGAGGCGATAGCCTTCAAAGTCGGCCTTGTTGCTGATTGGATCGATCGAGGACTCGGCATTGTTGCTCCAATAGACGTCGATCTGATGGTTGTTGGGGATGATTTTGACCTTGGGGATCGATGGTGGGGAGGGCAGGATGAAGCGTGTGATCCTGCCATCGGCATCTTTGTCTTCGCCTGGATCGAGAATGCCATTGCAATTGCCGTCTTCGCCATTGTAGGCCCGCTGTGCCCACTCAGCGTTTTGGATCAAATTGGCTTTTTGCTCGTCGGTGTCTTCGGCGATGTAGTGGCCATCTTCTCTGCGCTTGGCACAGATGATAGCATAGGCGAGGTCGATCGACTCGCCTGGCGCCAAGGTTGCATAAGGCCCGACACTCATCAAATATGTGCGATTGCTGGCCGCCTTGAGGCCTGGCCTAATCTGCGTTTCCCAATCTTGCTGTGGTGGGCCAAAGTGATTGAGACCGCTGTACATCTTGGCATAGCGCGCATTGTCATTGGAGGGAAAAAAGAAGATCGGGTCAATGCTGTTGTTGAATTGCCAAGTGGTGTAGTGAGCCCGCATGGCAGGATTGACCTTGGGGTGCTGAAAGCCAAATTTGTTTTCAGACCCCAAAAACTTCGTACCGATATAGGATTGCGTGTACAGGGTATCGCCTTTGGCATCAAACTCATAGGCGAGGTAGAGCGAATCCAAGTATCCATTGCCGCCTTTGTTGAAAAAGGCAGATCCGCCGGGCTGTGTAATGTTCACATTGCGCACCACGGCATCGGTCCAATAGCCGAGGTAGAGGCTGTCGAGCGTATTGTCGCTGTAATTTGTAATGCGCAAATTAAAGATCACGAAGAAGTTGGCGAAGGAATAGTTCCAATTATAGGCTTCCATGTGGACGCCGATGCCTAGCGGATTGTTGTGTTCTGTGATCTGGATGGAGGTGCCAGGCACGAAAATGCTGGAGTCTGAATAGTCTGCGATCAGGTCTTGGTGGGAGATGGCGTTCGGGTCATAGTTGGGGGAGTCGAAGAGTGAGGAGCGCTCACGCAAGCGCTCGCCGACAGCCGCCGAAAACTCATAACCAGCCCTCCCTGGGGTATAGCCTGTAGAGGCATCGACGGCGCCTGTGGTCACGGCGACGGTCGAGTTGTTGATGCGTGCACCTACCCAAAGGCCGCCATCAAATAGGTGCTCTATTCCCGTATTTCGAGGGTATTCGCACGACGGGTAACCCAACACGTCAAAAGAGCCGTTGAAGGCATTGCCGATCACGCCAAAATTATTGAGCGTGAGGCCAATATTTCCCGCTGACGTGAATTTCTCGTCAAAGGAAGATTGGGCGATAAGATGGGTGGCGAGGCACAGGCCAGCCAGAGATAGTAACAGATTTTTCATCCAGCGTGCAATTTACGAGTATTCAGGGAATGCCAATCCTGTTGGGGATGACTATTTTATTAACTTATGAAGTCTCATCCTTCACATTTGCCATGTGAAAATCCTGCAATCAAGGCATTCCAGACGTAAAAAGAGGTTCTTTTGAGATTCAGCGTCTATTATTGGCCCAGATCGGTCTGCTTTTTTTCTGAAATTGTGCAATTGTGGCTAAATTGCAGGCAATCAAATTATCTTATTCTAAAAATGGAAATTCAGGAAAAAAGGGTGGCGGTCATTACCTACTTGTTGAAAGGCGATGATGGGAACGTGATTCAGGAAGCTACCAATGAAAATCCCTTCGCTTTCATTCATGGCATTGGCCAGGTGCTGCCCGCCTTCGACACCGCCCTTTTGGGCAAGGTGGCAGGTGACAGCTACTCCTTTCGCCTGAGTGCCGAGGAAGGCTACGGCGTCTATGACGAGAGCCGCATCGAGGAGATCGAG
Organism: Bacteroidota bacterium; assembly: GCA_031415375.1. GTDB lineage: Bacteria > Bacteroidota > Bacteroidia > J057 > JADKCL01 > JADKCL01. The sequence continues at coordinate 21,054 of JANORP010000363.1, forward strand.
GCGCAGATCTTTGCTGAGGCACCTCCAGAATATATCGTGGTCGGTGCTACCCTCCCGATGGAATTCAACGGTCACACGGTTTTTGGCACGATCACCGAGATCAGACCCGACGTGGTCATCATGGACTTCAACCACCCCCTGGCAGGCAAAAATCTGCACTTTTCAGGTGTTGTGATTGAGGTGCGCGAGGCCAGCGACGAGGAAGTCGCACACGGTCACGTGCACGGCGAAGGCGGTCACCACCACTGAGCCGACATGCGCGATTGAAAAGGGCCCGCGATGTATTCCATTGTGGGCCTTTTTGTGCAAAATTTCAACGACTTACGTCTCAGAGGTTGACACCTACTAGCGTCTTCAATGCTTTGGCAACCAAGCATTCAGCGCCTCAAACGGATCTCCCTCGCGCCCAAAATCGCCCCATGTCTGACCGCCTTTGATATCATCGACATGTAGGTCTTTCAGTTTTGTGGTGCGGCTGGACGCCACCCAAGCCCCGCCAGACAATTGTTGCCAATCCTCCCAGCCAAATCTCAGCCCGCCGATCGGCAAGATCTTTACCCAGAGCTGCCAAGCTGTGGGCCGACCATTTGCGTCGAGGTGCCAGAGATAGTGGTCGCCCGGCGTGCGACCTCCTGAACCATAGGTGACCATCAGTGACTTGGATCCGTCTTCGTTCACGACGATACCCCTCTTGGTTCCAGGATCGCGTACCTTGAAAGGCGCGATGAGCCAAAAGCCGTCGTTCCAAAAAGCTGTGAGGTCTTTTTGTACGGCTTCGTCTTGGGCTTTTCCCTCCATGGGCTTGCCATCTTCATAGGCCAAGCCACGCAGGGAGTCGGGTTGCAAGACCACGCGACGCTTGCCATGCCTGACCTCGGCGAGGTTGCGTTGCTTGTCCCAAAGGTAATGATGATCTCCGCGATAGGTCCATTGCAGGTAATGCAAGCTGTCATAAGCGGGTTTATTGACCGCTGCCAAAAGCTTGTCGGTCAGTGCCTCGGCCTCAGCTCCCTCGGTCGCGACAGGCAGCTTTTCATCCATCGCAAAATAGCTGATCGTGCCCATCACGACCACGATGCCCAATGTCCAAGCGAATATTTTCAAAGTCTTTTTGAGTATTTTTTTCATAGAATCTGTTGCGGCAACGGTCAGTTACCCCTTTCAGACAACTTACCAATGGCAAAAATGATTTGGGTACACCGAAAATAATGGTCTGTCACATGCTCCTCAAACCTAGCGGTCATTGGGCTCAAAACTGCGCAATCAGCTCGGGAATATCATACATCAAGGGGCTGTCGGCGTCGGTTTCAAAGGCATTTCCCACGACGATGATGTCGGCGCCCGCCTTGAGCACAGCCTCGGCTTGCCGCTTGCTTTTGATGCCACCGCCGACGATCAGGGGGATATCGACGGCACCAGCGACTGCAGAGATCATTTCCGTCGAAATGGTCTTTTCGGCCCCGCTCCCGCCATCCATGTAGAGCAGTTTGAGTCCGAGCAATTCGCCTGCCATGGCTGTGCAGGCGGCGATCTCGGGTTTGTCATAAGGGATCGGCATGGTATTGCTCATATAATTGACGGTGGTCGCGCGACCGCTGTCGATGAGCATATAGCCTGTGGGCAAGACCTCCATGCCGCCTTGCTTGAGCAAGGGGGCAGCGATCACATGGTTGCCGATGAGCAAGTCGGGATTGCGGCCACTGATGAGCGACAAAAACAAAATGGCGTCTGCACCAGGAGTGATCTGCAAAATGTTGCCGGGAAATAGGATCACAGGCATGTCGAGAGCTTGTTTCAGGGCCGGCACGATCTGCCGAATGTTTTCGTTCATCAAAAGACTGCCGCCTACCAAGACAAAGTCGATGCAGGCAGCATTGATTTTGGCAGCGAGGGCTGCCACTTCTCCCAACGAGAGTTTGTCGGGATCTACCAAGATGGCAAATCCCTTCTTACCCTCTGCTTTCAGGGCTTGAAGCTGATGCAAAATCGCACTCATAGAGATCAAAGGTAAGGAAAAATCACTGTTTACCAGTTGCGGCAAGCGGGTGCGATGCCAGATACATAATGCTCGATCACATTGAGCGGCACTGCGGTTTCAGCACCCTTGAATCCCGTGATGTCGCTCAGGTGCACGGTCGCGCGATAGACTTTGAGAAACCGTGCAGAGATCGGCATATAACTCCAGTGCCAGCGCTCTTCCTGATAACCGTTGGGTCGCTCAGGCCCGATCAGGGTGTAGGGCTGGCAAAAGCCATAGTCGGCTGCATGGGCATGTAGCCAATCATAAATTTTTTTGCCGAGCGCCGTATCAAAATATGCGTTTTCCAAACTGTTGAGGTCCATGTCTGTACCCCAGTGATGGCGCGAGCTGCCAGGCATGGAGCTGTAACGCAAGATGGCCTTGGCGCGCTCTACGGGATCGGGCACCGCGGTGCTCAGGTTCTTGCCTCCGACAAGGGTTTGTCCATTCCACTTATTTTCCCAGATGCCTTTTTGGTCGCCAAATGTGCGCGTGGCAGACAAGATCACGAGCTTGACGCCATCTGCGGCAGCGGCGGCATGCATCTTTTCAAAGGCTGCATAGGCTTCCTTGCGGAGGTAGATGCCCGATTTGGTGGTGTACTTTTGGGCGATCGGGGCAAATGCTGTGTCTTTGCTCGGGGTGATTTTTCCCAAAAGGGTGGCGATGGCGATGCTGTCCATTGCAGGTGCGGTCGTGATTTGAGGTTGGGCTGTGTCGATGGCGGGGGTATCGGTGGCCACCGCGATCGATTCGGCGAGGACTTGCGTCTCGATGCCCTCGCCAGAGACGGCAGGCGAATTGGTACAAGCCAAGACAGCTATTGTCGATACGATCCCCAGAGCAAGCATCCAAGATTTCATGCTGCAAAGATAGGAGAGTTTTGGGGGAATGGCAGCCGGATGGAAAGTGGAGGTTGGGGGTCGGCAAAGCATCGTTGACGCGCCCGCGATCACTACATGCCTTTTGCAATCGGAGATTGCGCCACAACAAAAAAGCAGCTCGGCAAATCTTTGGATTTACCGAGCTGCAAAACTGCTTTCGAAAAGGTTATCAATTCATCAACTTAAAATCGAAGGGCAAAGTCACCCAGACTTTGATGGGCTTGCCCGATTGGATGCCAGGGGTCATCTTGAGCATATCGATCTTGTCTGAAACGGCCCTGGTGAGGATGGGATGGGGATCCTTGAGCACAATGTGCCGCACATAGTTGCCATACTTATCGACCAATACCCGCACGAGCACTTTGCCTTGAATCTCGGCCTCGACGGCGAGTGGAGGATAACCAATGGCTTTCTTGAGGTCGTCTAGGTTCACGGCTTGCGGCTCCTTTTCCAGCAAGATGAAATCTTTGACACCGGGCTCTTTGTTGCCAGGATCTTCAAAGGTCACCTCGCGAAATGCGCCCGAGTCCACGGGTGGAAATTCGTTCCAAGGGTAGTCCTTTCCTTCTTCACCTTCATGATCTACCAAGCCTACGGCAGCGGTGTCGAGGGCTGCGACCTCTGCGATCAAGACATCTTCCTTCAATTGGTCCTCGGGGGTAGGATTGGGCGTAAGAAAAGCGACGGTGCGGGCTTGACTCACGGGTGGTTGGGGCACTCTCAACACCTCTTCTTCGATCGGATCTGCTTTTTTGGTGGGCATTTCCACAGGATCTACGATAATATAGGGGTCTTCCATCGTGAATTCCAGCATTTCATCGGGGCTAATCCAAGCGATCATCTTGGGCAAGCCCGTGAGGGAGATGAAAAGTAGGAAGGCAATCAAGGTTGCGCGGGTCAAGACCCTGTTGTAGCGCTCACGCATCTGGTAAGCACCGTATTCTTTGGACCGACCTTCAAAAACGATCTGGTCCAGATCTGCATAGATTGGAGTATTCATAAATTGTGTGGCGTTTTTCTATCTAACGTGGGGGTAGTTTGCTTTAGTATGGTGTATAGAAGAAATTTTTCATTTTTTCGTGCATTTACCTCGACATATCCTCCTGTTCGAGCCTTGTTTGGAGGCTAAATCGATTCACATGCCGACTTTGAATGGCTGAAAAAACTTTTTGTAGGGCTGGATAGGGTGCGTTTTGGTCGCCCAAGATTTGGATACCTACCCCAGGACAGGCTTTTTGGCAGAGATCGAGCCATTGGACGATGAGTTCAGTCGCGTCTAGGTGGTGTCGTCGGTCATATTTGCCACGATTCGCTGGTTCAAATAACTTCTCTGGTAGAAAATCGGCATCACAATCGGTCGAGAACCGTGCAACACGCTTCAGGGACAAGTGCCGATCGGTTGTCTCCGTCAAGGCTTGCAAAACCCCTTGCTTGATCGACCTTGGAATACTTACCCAGGTCTTGCCATTGGCAGCGACCCTGATTTGCAGCTTGGGAAAGCTGGCAAACGTAACTGGCCATGTCGGTGCCGTGGCTGGCAAATCGACCATTTGGGCGTCCGTGACCTGCATCCTTGACGTGAGCATCACAAAAATGATGATGAGCCAGGCGACATCCGCCAAGGGCGTCAAGTCTGGCATTGGGTTAAATTTCCTGATAGGTCGCATACATTTTCCATTTTAAGGACAACGCTTTGCAGCCTGTGCTTGGTATCGGCATGTGGCATTCACCCAAAACACAATGGCCAGAGGATCACCCTGGCCATTGTAACGTATGCGTTCGTTGAGAACCTTAATCTTGAATCAGAATCTTGCTCGCCTTTACAAGTTCGCCCTGGGCGGTCCTGAGCGTGAGCATGTACACGCCCACTGGCAGGTGTGCAACGGCGAGCTGCTGGAGTCCCAGGCCGATGGACTGTGTGGCGACTACCTTGCCTTGGACGTCTATCAGCGTGGCTTCCAAACCTTGGCCTGCATCGTTGCTGATGCGCAAGACATCGCTGACAGGGTTGGGATAGACTTCGATGGCATCTGCCTGTGGCATGTCCACGGTGACCAGGTTTTGGTAGCGGTCGCGGTATTTGACCTGCTGTGGCAGGTATTGACCCATTTGCACACGGCCGGTGATCTCCAGAATCGGGATATGCACGCCGTTGGCGAGAAACTTGATGCTGATCTGCTGGTTGGGGGTGGCAAAAGGGAAGCCATTGAAGACAATGGTGTCGATGGCATTGGTCGTGGAAACGAGCCGCAGGCAGGCGATGCTGTCGTAGGGTGTCATGACGGTGCCCCAGCCATCGACTTCATTGATGCGGTAGCCTTCTTCGGAAAAGCGAAGGCCATTGCCGAGATCGACTGAGAACCTGAAAGTGGTGCTGTCGCGGTCATTGTAATTGAGTGGGAATTGGTACAATTCGTCCTCGTCTGTATAATAGGCAGCAAGTGGAACACCGCTGTACCTGAAGCCGACGCCCTCGGCTCTGAAGTCTTGGCTCGCGCTCCTGAAAAAATTATAGACTTGGGTAAATTGGAATGGGCCGCCGCCGATGGTGTCGGAGACCTTGGTGCCGTATTGATTGACGCCCAAAAAATAAAAGGCGTAGATGGTCAAGAAAGAATAGACATAGTCGGTGCGGTCTTGGCGCAAGGGCACGAGGTTACGGTAATCCCACAATTGGTTGGAGCCTGTCTGCACGATGTCCACGCCTTGCGCATCGGTGATGCTCACACGCAACGTGTCACCAGGCTCGGGCATGTCGTTTTGTGTGATGGTAATGGGGCTTTGGGCAAGGGCGGTGACGCCGAGAAGGCAGAGGAAAACGAATAGTAGTGTTCTCATACAAATTGGATCTAGCAACGAATCTAAGTATTGGTTTCGTTCTCTCCAATGAGTTTTCGCCTATGAAACTTAAGTTTTCGACGACTATTGTGCTTTCCCGACGTTGGTGGGCAATGTGAACTCTGCCTGGGGTGACGCTCCTCGTTAGGTTTTGATGGGCTCGGAGGATGTGGCGGCAGGATTGTGGTCTCACGGTGCCTCATCGCTGCAAATATTCATTGAGGTTCCGTATCGGATGTAGGATTGGAAATGAAAAGGGCGACACCTTATGGTATCGCCCTTTTACATATTCTGAAGTTGGCTGCTTATTTCAGCAGTTTGAAATCGAATGGGATCGTGACCCACACTTTGATCGGCTTTCCTGCTTGGATGCCGGGGGTAAAGGTGAGCATGTTGATCTTGTCAGACACTGCTTTGGTGAGGATCGGGTGAGGATCTTTGATGACAATGTGCTTCACGTAGTGTCCCGTCTTATCGACTTGCACACGAATGATCACTTTGCCTTCGATCTCAGCCTCCTTGGCCATCGGCGGATACCCGATCAGGCCCTTGAGCTGATCGAGGTTCACCGGTGCAGGCTCTTTTTCCAGCAACACAAATTCGCTCGGGCCGATTTCAGGTTCCGCTTTCACGATCACCTCTTCTACACCCTTGCCATCGATGTCACCAAAATCGTAGCCACCTGTGGTGCCTTCGACGTCTTCGGAGCCGATATCGGCCTTGGTATCCTCGAGTTCATCCATCTCTTTGATGGTTTCCTCTTCCTTGACCTCGTCATCGGGCTTAGGAGTTGGGACTTTGAACTCGATTTTGGCACGTACTGGAGGAGGCGTTTCCACCGGTGGGGGTGGTGGCGCTTCTTCCTCGAGGGGCGGTGGCTCCGCGAGGTCGGTGAGTTGGACTGGAATCGCAGAGAGGTCATCAGAGACTTCCTCGGATTCTGGCCAAACCCAAACCAATACTTTGGGAAATGCGGTCATAAAAATGAAAAGGAGGAAAGCGATCAAAGCCGCACGCTCTAGATAGCGATTGTACTTCTTGCGCATTTCATAAGCCCCGTACTCCTTTTCCCGGCCTTCGAAGACAATCTCATCGAGGTCGGCGTAAACTGTTTCGCTCATAGTTTTAACGAAGATTTCATAGAGAACGAACGGTAGATCCGCTTTCGTATCGCTTACTTCAAATTATTATCGAGCAACAAGAGGGAATCTGTCGGAGCCATTTCAGCAAGGGCATATTTCGGCACCTTGTTGATGCGCATCTCGTCCAAGATGTCCACCATGTTTTTGTACTTGCTCGTCTTGTTGGGTTTCAAGACGATAATGGGGTCCCAGCAGCCGGGTGCATTGTTGTTGGTATTGCACCGGTTTGGGAAACGGTCGAGATGCTCATTGATCACCTTGCGCACACCTTCTGCCGAGAAGTCAGTTGTTTTGACTTTGGGATCGGTGATGCCTTGGTAATAATGAATCTTGTCGTCTTCGCCCATGATGAAGGTCATCACCTTGGATTCGGCCACGTCGATTTGGGTCTCATCGGGATTGTCAGTCTTAGGGGGCTTGATAAGCTCCATCGCCTGAGGGGTCGCCAATGTCGTGGTGAGAATAAAGAAGGTGAGGAGCAAGAAGGCTACGTCCACCATCGCAGTCATGTCGATGCGCGTGGACTTTTTCTTTTGCTTGGGGCCGCCTTTGTGTTTTCCACCGCCCCCTCCGCCTGTATCTACTTCTGCCATTTTCTAAGCCTTATTTAAGGTCTTTCAAAGTGAGCATTGCCTTGTCTTCGGGCGTCAAGGTTGCAAGTGCATACCTTGGCGCGCCTGTAATCTTCATCTCATCCAATGCATCGACCATGCTGGCATAGCTGGCATCGGGCGTGGGCTTGAGGGTGATGATGAGCTCCGGATTGGCGGCGAGTTGGGCCCGAATGATCGTTCGGATACCTTGCTCGCTGAAATCGGTGGTGCTGATCGACGTCCTGTCGCAACCTGCGTACCAATGCACTTGGCTGTTTTGGCCTGGGTAGAGTTCAAGCATTTTGGAGCATTGCACGTCGGTGCCCTGCCCAATTGGCTTGATCACTTCCAAGGCGCTCGGCGCTGCCAAAGTGGTCGTGAGGATGAAAAATGTCAGCAGGAGGAAAGCTACGTCAACCATAGCCGTCATATCAATGCGGGTGGAGCGCTTGCGCTGCCGGCTACCTGAGCCTTTGAGCGAAGTTGGATGTTGCTGCACTTCTGCCATGATACTTGTCCTCCTGTTTTTAAGTGTTCAGACTATTCAGGTTTTGCCTCGCCCGCAGGGGCTTCGGCGACTTCCTTTTTGGGTCCATTGGGATCTGCCTCCAAGCCTGTGATCAGGTTAAACCTGTTGATGTTCACATCTTGAAGGGTGAAGATCACCTTGTCCATTTTCTCATAGAGGGTTTCGCGATCGCCTTTGATGGCAAAGCGAAGCTGCTGATTGGTGCGCCTTGCGGCGTTGATCCACTCTTTGAGTTCATTGGTTTTGCCGCGGCGCGTGTCGATGGGAATCCCATGGTATGGATAGTCCTTCATCTTCTCTGGGTTGGGCTCGTTGAGCCACGTAGGAATCTCAGACATTGGCACGCCAAAAGAAGGCGTGTTGATGAAAAAGACCATTCCTGCGGGCGAGATGTCGAGACTGTAGTTCTCGGCAATCTTTTCGAGCATACCCTGCCGGGTTTCAGTGGAGACACCGATCGCTGTCAAGCCATCTTTATCGACCGTAATCGTAAAGAGGTTGGTAGCGGGTATCTTGATCTCCGAAATGGAGGTCGGCGTATCGACGATGATCTTATCCTGTGCTTTGAACTTCGTCGTCAAGATGAAGAACGTGAGCAGCAGGAACGCAACGTCCACCATTGCGGTCATGTCGATCGTCGGATTTTTCCTCTTTGGTTTTACCCTTGGCATGATACCCTTGCTTTTTAATTACAACTCCGATGCACGCCTATTTAGTATAGGCGACACAAGAAAAATATCAGTGCGTCGTCTCGTAAGTCTGAACGATGCTGTAGCCGGCCTCATCGATCTGATAGGTCAGGGCGTCGATCTGCACCGTGAAGAAGTTGTAGAATACAATCGCAAGGGCTGATGTGCCGATACCGATGGCAGTATTCACAAGTGCCTCAGAGATACCTGTTGCAAGTGCGGTGGCATCAGGTGCACCAGCGGTTGCAAGGGCAGAGAAGGCCTTGATCATACCCATAACCGTACCAAACAGACCCACCAACACCCCGATGGAGGCGACAGTAGCGATGATTGGCAAGTTGCGCTCCAGCATAGGGAGCTCCAGCGTGGTCGCTTCTTCCAATTCTTTTTGGATGGCTTCACGGTTGGTTTCCTTGTCGTGCAGGGGGTTGATCTCAACTTCTTTGTACTTGACAAGGCCAGCCTTGACCACGTTGGCGACGGAACCGCGTTGCTTGTCGCAAGCTTGGATCGCACCTTCGATATCACCGTCACGCAGCGACATGCGCACACGCTGTACGAATACATCGACCGAGGAAGTGCCTTTGGCCATGAAGAAGATGGAGATGATGCGCTCAAAGAAGAACACCCAAACCATCAGGAACAGCGCCATACCAATCGGAATAACAGCTCCTCCTTTGTAAATCGTACCGAACATGTTCAAGGGGTGACCCTTTTCAGGATCTCCACCGTCGAAGTTATCGGGCGAGGCGAATACCGTATAGAAGACCACGAACGCAACCACAAAGGACAATACAATGACCAATGCGGGGAACCATGTCTTCAACGGGTTACTTTTTTTGATTGTGCGGCCACTTTCGCCTGCACCGGTACCTACAGTTTTCATATCACGCTTTTACTAATTCAAAAAATTTGAATGAATCCAGTAATTCTTTGCCAAGAAAGAAATTTGAAATAATCACAACCTGAAAAATGAACGCTCAATTTAGCTCGATCTTTTTTATTCACAAAGATTTTGGAAAAAAATGAGTCGTCCTGTCTTCCACTCGGCAATCTGAGTACAATAAAACGGCGACTTCAAGACAAGCACATTCCCATTTCCGTCCCTTGATTACACGGTATGGCGCGATGCCTCGACCCTCAATTGCCCATGTACATGCCCAATCCCCAAGAATAACCACGTTTTGATTACCTTGGGGTGCAATTGATTTTGCACTATTTTCAGAGCATTTTCAGGAATCCGACCTCTTTTTCCGACAAGAACCTGCATGTGCCACGCGCTAGGCCCTTTTTGTTCAGTGGACCCAGTTTCACACGGTCCAGGGTGATGACTTCATACCCGAGGTGTGCAAGCATGCGCTTGACGATGTGATTTGCGCCACTGTGGATCTCGATCCCGATTTCATTGCCGACTTCGATGCTCGTGCGGTCGGCTTTGTCGGCCTTGATAAAGCCATCTTCGAGCTCAAAACCCTTGCGCAGGGCAAGGATATCGGCATCGGTGATGTCTTTGTCGAGACGGGCATTGTACAGTTTGGGAAACTTGCTGCTCGGGTGGGTGAGTTTGAGGGTGAGATCACCATCATTTGTGAGCAGCAGCAGGCCAGTCGTGTTACGGTCGAGGCGGCCTACCGGGTACACGCGTGCCTTGGTATAGCGCTCAGCCACTTCCATCACGGTATCGCGGCCCAACTCGTCGTCGGTGGTGGTGATGCGGTTTTTGGGCTTGTTCATGAGCAGATAGACAAAGACTTTGATGCGCAGCTCATGGTCTTTGTACACGACCTTGTCCTTGCCAGGCATGATTTTGTGGCCCATTTCGCGCACCGCCTTGCCATTGACTTTGACTTTGCCGCCCTGGATGAGCACATCGGCCTCGCGGCGCGAGCAGATACCCGATAGCGCGACAAAACGGTTGAGGCGGATGGGTTCTGTAAACAGGCCCTGTGACTGGTCAAACTCACGTTCGGCCTTGTCCATGCGCTCCTGTTTGCGGTCGTTTTTGCGCTCCAAGCGGGTGTTGGGGCGCTTGACGAAGTCGGTAAATGCCTCTGGCACCACCTTGGGCGCTTTGTTTCCCTTTTTGGAGCCGGCTCCCTTGCCATCTTTGGAGCGCTTTTCGTCCTTGGCCGCAAACTTGCCTTGCGGATTGGCGATCGGGGCATTTTGCCCCTTGGCATCTGGCTTTTTCCCTTTTGGTGCTTGCTCGGCTGGGGCTTTGCCCTTGCCGCTGAGGGCACCCTTGCTGCCTTGGTGCACGTCAAATTCCTCAGCTGGTGTAGCCTGCTTGCCCCGCTCATGCTTGGGAACCCAAAGGCCTTGGCGCTTGAGTTCGCGGCGACGCGGCTTGAGGCGCACTTTTTTGGTCGGTTCCTCGACCGCTGGCGCAGCTGGCGCCTCTGCAGCAGCTTTTTTGGGTTTTGCAGCAGGTTTTGCAGCCCCGACTTCCGTGGTGGCAGCCTTTTTGGCCTTGGCTGGTTTGGCTGTGGCAGTATCGGCAGTTTTTTTGGCTGCGAGCTGCTTCGCTGTCGGTGTGAGGCTGGCTGGCTTCTTGGCTTTGGTGGCCGGCTTTTCAGCGGCGACTGCTGTCGCAACAGATTTTTTCGCGGCAGGTTTTTTGGTCGCAGGAGTCGCAACGTCTTCTGGGGCCGTTGCAGCGGTCTTTTTTGCCTTGGCGGCCGGCTTTTCAGCGGCGACTGCTGTCGCAACGGATTTTTTCGCGGCTGGCTTCTTGGCCGCAGGAGTCGCAACGACTTCTGGGGCTGTCGCGGCGGTCTTTTTTGCCTTGGCGGCGGTCTTTTCTGCGGCGACTTCTGCCGCAACGGATTTTTTCGCGGCTGGCTTCTTGGCCGCAGGAGTCGCAACGACTTCTGGGGCTGTCGCGGCGGTCTTTTTTGCCTTGGCGGCTGGCTTTTCTGCGGCGACTGCTGTCGCAACGGATTTTTTTGCAGCAGGTTTCTTAGCTGCTGGTGTCGCAACCTCAACGGGCTTTTCTGTGGCGGCAGCGGGCTTCTTGGCCTTCGCTGCGGGTTTCTCCGCAGTAGCCGGGCTGATCTTGGCAGCAGACTGCTTCACAGCAGTAGATTTTGCCACTGGCTTTGCCTTGGCCTTTTTTTCTGTGTCTTCCACTTATTCTTCCTCCAAATCGTTGAGTCTAAAATCACTTTCAAAAACTTCTTCGTCGCGCTCCTCCGAATCCGTGAGTCTCATCTCATCCTCCGGCGGCAGATCGCTCTGGAATTCTTCCCCTTCCTCATCCTCTCCCGACATCACAACTTTAAATTGTGCCTGAAACTCGACCTCATCCGAATGCAGCTCGTCGAGCTTAGGCAGGTCTTTGAGGTCATTCAGGCTGAAATATTCCATAAAAAAGGCGGTCGTGCCATATAGCAGCGGCTTGCCCGCAAAATCTGAGCGCCCTCTGATCTCGATCAAATTGCGGTCCAGCAGTTTCCGCACAGCGTAGTCACAATTTACACCTCTGATGAACTCGATCTCGGTCTTGGTGATCGGCTGCTTATAAGCAATGATCGACAAGGTCTCCAAGCTCGCCCGTGACATACGGCGATTGCTCTTGGCCAGAGCGGCATGCTTTACAAAAGGGTAATATTCCTTTTTGGTGTAAAACTGATAGCCACCGTCGATCTGCCGCAGCTCAAAGACGAAGCTGTCTTCTTGGTACTTGACCTGCAAACTTGCCAATGCGTCTTCCAAGGTCAGTTCGTCGAACTTGATCCCAAAAAACTCCTCGTTTTGGAAAAGCTCCATGATTTGGGCTGGCTTCATAGGAGCGTCAGCCGCAAAAATGAGCGCCTCGATGATCTGTTGCACTAGCATTGCGGTGCAAAAGTACGCAGGGATCAGGAATTTACCTTGCGGATGAATTGGAGGAAGTCGCGGAGGGTGTGGTGGTGGCTTTTTGTGGTCGCAGGACTGAGGATTGCATTTGGTTTTCCAGCCGGAGGCTGGTTGTTTTCTGCCCTCGGAGCCGTAGGCCTCCGGGCTCACCTCATCCCTTACTTCTCCCTCGACACAGTATAATCCACCAAGTCCCGCATGCTGGTCTTGCTGGGTGAGTCGGGAAAGCTGTCAAGGATGTCCATGGCTTCCTTGAGGAAATTGTTCATCACTTGCTCACTGTAGCTGATGCCGCCTTGGTCCTTGACATATTGGATGAGCCAATTGACCTGAACTTTGTCTGTGTTGTGGCGCTTGACGACGTTGATGATCTTGCGGCGCTGGGCCCAGCTGGCTTTGTTCAAGACATGGATCAGCGGCAAAGTCATTTTCTTTTCCTTGATGTCGATGCCCAAGGGCTTGCCGACATCCTCGGTGCCATAGTCAAAGAGGTCGTCTCTGATTTGGAATGCCATGCCGATTTTTTCGCCCATGCTGCGCATCTTCTCGATTTGCTCGGCATTCTCGGGCTGCGCGCTTGCGGCACCCACCTCGCAGCAACTTGCGATCAGCGAGGCTGTCTTTTGGCGGATGATCTCAAAATATACTGCTTCATCGACATTGAGCTTGCGCGCCTTCTCGATTTGGAGCAATTCGCCCTCGGCCATGAGCTTCACGGCATTGCTGGTGATCTTGAGCAGCTGGAAATCGTTGTGTTCCAGCGACATGAGCAAGCCCTTGCTCAGCAAGAAGTCGCCGATCAAAACCGAAATCTTATTTTTCCAGAGGGCATTGATCGAGAAAAAGCCCCTGCGCTCATCGCTGTCATCGACCACATCGTCGTGAACCAAGGTTGCCGTATGCAACAGTTCGATCAATGCAGCTCCCCTAAATGTGCTTGGCGTGATGCCGCCTGCAAGATTGGCGCTGAGCAATACAAACATCGGCCGCATTTGCTTGCCTTTGCGCTTGACGAGGTACTGCATGATCTTATCGAGCAGCATCACGCGGCTTTTCATCGCCCCACGAAAATACTTCTCAAATTGCACCAACTCCTCAGCGATGGGCGCCTGTATCGTCTCCAATGCTCGCTTTTTGGACATCGGCTCAAAATTAGGGTTTATTTTGCGTTCTACCATTGAAGCGGGCAAAATTTTGCTGTGCACCGCCAATAGGCGGCGTCTCTACAACGACAACTACCCTGAGAGATTTTAGTTGAGCAGAATTTACAGGGCAGCCCATCGCCATCGGCTGTGCGCGCATTCATCCTCGGGCGCGATCCATCAGCGAGGAAGCATTCTGCCTACTCAAACTCATAGATAAACAACCTGGAGACCAATGGAGGAATGCCCGTTTAGCAATAATTTTATTGCCGATTTTTTTGACAATAAAATTATTGCTAAATATTTTAACAATAAAAAAATTGTTATTACTTTTGGCAATTGAAAAATTGTCTGAGAGAAATGAAAATCACCATTGGAGTCCCCGCAACAAAAGACAACTTCTATCCAAGGACAAGAGAGATCGAGCGGATCTATCGCAGTTTGGCCGATGGCAACAATATTTACCTCTCGGCGCCACGCAGGGTGGGAAAAACCTCGATCATGAAACACCTCCAGGACAATCCCAAGGCGGGATTCACATTTGTCTATGAGGACTTCGAGGCCTGCAGATCCATCTTCCAATTCTTTTCCATGCTCGTAACCAGCATCGGTAAATGCAGCGCAAAGCAAAAATGGGGCTCCAAGGTCACCCAAAGGATCAAAGCGCTCGCAGATCGCTTCGAATCCTTCAACATAGAAGGATTTGGCTTCAAAATGGAGGCCAAGATCCGCTCAAGTATAGACCTCGTCACGGAGGTACAGACGTTGTTGAACGAACTCAAGCTAGGAGAGGATCATCTCGTAATCATGATTGACGAGTTTCCGCAAGTCATTCTGAACTTGATACAACATACTGACGAAGCCGAAGCAGCGCTTTTTCTGCACATGCATCGGCAGTTTCGTCAGCAGCAAGAGGAAAAGCAACGTGTCTCCTTTATCTATACAGGCTCTATCAGCCTGAATCATGCAGTCACTCAGGCGGCAGACCTCAAAACCGTGAACGATTTTGACTTTATCGCCGTCGAGCCCTTGGAAAGAGAACAAGGTCTAGAATTGGCAGCGCAAATTGTGAATGAATACAAACTTCCTCTTTCAGCAACCCACGTGGAGTTGCTGATCGATCGCATCGAATGGTTGGTTCCCTTTCACATCCAATTGCTTTTGAAAGAAGTGCGGGCGGTGGCGCATGGCGATGAAACCACAGATCCAAAGGCCATCATCGACTGCGCATTTGAAAATCTACTTCATCTCCAAAACAAACCCCATTTCGACCACTACTTCAGTCGTTTGCCAAAAGCGTTCAAGGAAGATGACAGGAAATTCGTTTCGCGAGCGCTTTCCTTGGCGGCGAGTACAACTCCACCCACCTATGCCATTCTTGCAAATGAGGCCAACCAATGCGGCTGCCTAGGCAAATGTGCAGAGCTACTCGAAACATTGGAGATCGACGGCTATCTAGTTCAGGACCGCAGAGGCGCGACCTATCATTTTCGCTCTCCTATCCTCAAAGCATGGTGGAACCGTCATGAAAGCAAAAAGTACGAATAGATTTCTTTACAACCCTGCAAGAATGCCCGAGGCAGAGTTTTTGGCTCGGTTCATCGTGCGCGAAAAACAATTTACGCTGCTCTGGGAGGACATCTCGGCAACGCAGCTTGCTACGATCGACCAGCATTTCCTGATCATCGGCCAGCGAGGCATGGGCAAAACAAGCCTCATGCTCAAAACGGCCTACGCAATCGCCCGCGACCAAGCGCTCAGTGACTGGCTCATACCCGTGGTATTTCCGGAGGAGTTGTTCGGTGTGGCAGAATTGCTGGACTTGTGGCTTGGGCTTGGCGAATTGCTTGAGGATCAATTTCCTGGATTGTCAAAGGAACTAAACTTCTTGGCGGAGCAACATTCAGAACACAAACTCCTAGAAGCGATTCGCCTTCGACTAAGCGTAGGCAAAAAAAAACTCGTTCTCTTCATCGACAATTTTGGCGACTTGCTCGATCGGTTGGAAGACAACGAAGTCAGAAGGCTAAGAGAGATCTTGATGAATGCAACCGACATTCGACTCGTCGCAGCAAGTGCACGGGTGATGGATCATACCTACAGATATGACAAGCCGTTTTTTGATTTCTTCAACACGATCTACCTTTCCGGGCTAGATAGGACGGAAAGCATGCTGTTGATGCGGGGCTTGGCCGACAATACAGGTAGGAGAGAAGAATTTGATGCGCTGCTGACAAAGCACCCGGCACGCGTCGAAGCGATCAGGCGTTTGACTGGCGGCGTTCCTCGGCTTCTACTCCTTCTGTTTTCATCGTTGATGGAAGGCGGAGAAACAGAAGTCATGGAGGATTTGGAAAGCATATTGGACCAGGTTTCTCCCTATTACAAACATCGTGTCGAGGATCTTCAGGGACAGCAGCGCAGCATCTTTCACCAAGTGTCCATGGCTTGGGATGCTGTCTCCACCAAAGAAATTGCCGCCGCCACGCGTCTAGAAAGTAAAAAAGTTTCCGCACAGCTTCAACAGATGGTGGACAACGACATCCTGGAGCGTGTGGAAACAGGCACCAAAAACCACCTCTATCGCCTCAAGGAGCGCTTCTTCAACATCTGGTACCTCATGCGCATGGCTGGCAACAAAGGCGCAGCCAGGATGAAATGGCTAATGGCCTTTTTGGAGACATGGCTCGATGGCCCAGCCTTGCACACCAAGCTGCGCGATTTTGCAGATCAACTCCGTGAAGATGGCAGTGTTGGAGATGCGGAGGGGATCGATGCCTTGTTGCAGGAGTTGTTGGAGAAGGAAGCGACCACCTTTAATAAGACTGCGTCATCGAGTTCTCCTCAATTGCTACCCTACAACATCTGCCTCAGAGATAGCAAATCCTGGGACAAATCGCTGTCGATCTATTCCGAACTCCAGGATGCGGAAATCAAACCCGATGTCTTCACTTTCACCGCGCTCATCCGCCGTGCCTCGACTTGGGAGGATGCCATCTGGGCATTGGAGGAAATGAAGCGCGTGGAGGTGCTGCCCGATGTCTTCACGTTCACCACACTCATCCGCCGTGCCTCGACTTGGGAGGATGCCATCTGGGCATTGGAGGAAATGCAGCGTGCGGAGGTGCCGCCCAATGTCTTCACTTTCACCGCGCTCATCCGCCGCGCCTCGACTTGGGAGGATGCCATCTGGGCATTGGAGGAGATGAAGCGCACGGAGGTGCTCCCCGATGTCG
>JANORP010000364.1:0-1679 GCA_031415375.1 Bacteroidota bacterium
GATATTGAAGTGTTTTCGGATTTGCTAATTTCCACAAAACCATCACCAGAAAAGCCTTTATAAGCCTTATCAGATTTGGTAGCGTATTTCTCAATTTCAATTATAGGGTAATATCCCGCATAAGATGTCATATATGGTTCACTTGCAAAAGATTCAACTCCATTTTTATCTACGGCTATTACCTGATACTCTCCATAATGAGAATAATCAGCCGGGAAAAATGTTTTATCTGTAACTGCCAGAGTAGTTCCGTACTTAAGCACTTTGTATTTCACTGCACCTTTTATGTCATTCCAACTAATTCCTTTTTTCGAAGTCCCGTCAAGGGTTGGTGAGGCAACTGTTACATAATGTGCAACTTGATTTATTTTGCCACCCGGTTTATTATTCCCCAAAATAATTTTGA
This sequence comes from Bacteroidota bacterium, assembly GCA_031415375.1. GTDB lineage: Bacteria > Bacteroidota > Bacteroidia > J057 > JADKCL01 > JADKCL01. The sequence continues at coordinate 407 of JANORP010000364.1, forward strand.
TTGTATGCTTGCCTTTTAAGGTTGCAGAAATTTCCGGCGCAGCCGTTTTCCCATCCAGAAAAAAAGATTGTATTTTGTTACCAAACCCCTCCATTTCAATATCAAGTATTGCATTTCTGTAAACAAAATTTGTAAGCGATCTTTTACCGCCTAATACTTTAGGCACAAAAGGGTGAAAGCTAATGCTGTTGTCATTATAACTAATTCCGAACAAAACAGAATGCACCAAACTTAGACTACCCGAAAGGCTCCAAAGCATATTGCTTGAATTGATTTGTGTACCTGCAAAATCTCCGTTTGATGCTACAAAATTTTCTTTGTTCGTAAGCCAAAGAGCAGCAGGTCTGTAAATGGCCGCAATGCTTTCTATAACTGCATTTTCATTGCCTGCCTTCGCAGCAGCCTGTGCAAAATATGATTGTACAAAGGGCCATACTGCAATGTTATGATATGGAGGAATGCCGGGAATCTGTGGGTAAATACAAGGCACTCCAAAATCCATAACAGGAGTGTTTTCTATTACCAATTTTTGTTTTTCATTTCCGGCTACGCCGAATAAAATACACAAAGCTTCTCCCAAAGCTTCAGAACGTGGCGATAAAGTTTTGAAATTTCTACCATACCTAAATTGTCCGTAGTAATTCTTTTCCGGTAGCCACAAATATTTATTGATGGCGGTTTTGATACGCTCTGCTGCGGCTTTGTACTTCATGATTGATGGCTTATCATTTAGTAAAAATGCCATTTTTGATAAAACTATATTAGCATTGTAATGAACTGCATTTGTACCCAAACAAGCTGACTCATAAATGTCCGCCGGCTGCATCCATTTGGGATAGGTTTGTTCACGCCAATCAAGAAATGATGATTCGCCTTTTACAAGTCCGGTCTCCTTATCATAGCAAACCTGCTCATCATCTGACACAGAGTTTTTAATGATTTGATAAGCTTGTTTTAACCATGCTTTATCTCCGGTTACTTTGTATAATTCATAAGCTGCTGTAGCCCAAATCATTCTGTCGGTACTTGCCGGCCATGCGCCACCTGTGCCGGTATCCTGTATTATTCTGCCCCGTTTATTTACTTTGCGCAGCAGGCTATATTTTGCTACTGCAGGTTGCAGATGCGCCATGGCAAGTATGATGCTGTAGCTAATGTCTCTTGTCCATACACCGGCCCATTCTTTACCGGTTCTGAATGTGCTGTCAGGTTCAACAGCATTGGTCATTTCTTCAAGTGCAAGGTTGTATAATGCATCACCAAGTATATAGGG
>JANORP010000365.1:0-1763 GCA_031415375.1 Bacteroidota bacterium
GGAAGGCCAAATAGCCGCATGGACTGCTGACAAGAACAACACGGCAAAAAAGACCGATTGGCAGTTCACCATCGACGATGCAAGGATCAAGCTCAAGAGGCTATACCCCAAACTCGGTATTTAAATTTGACGCGACACTAGCTATGACTGAAATGACCTCGGGATAGGCGGCAGGAAGGGTGACAGTATCGGCATCATAATTTCCAGCCCCCGCCACGATCACGATTCCTTTGCCATTTCGCCCACTTTTTTTTGCATTTCGTATTTCGTTTTGAATGTTTCCTGCGGAAAATACTGTGCGCCAGCTCAAGTTCAGTATGTCAATACGTAAGGTCGTATCTTGGGCCTTGAGGAATGCTGTGACGATGGAAGCCAAGCTCCCATTCATCAAGATGGGAACGATTTCACACGCAGGTGCAACACCTGCGATACCGAGAGCATTGTCGGAGCGAGCGGCAATGATTCCCGAAACGCACATGCCATGCGCAGAATTTGGATTTTGGCGACCAGGTAGCAAAGGGATGTCATTGATTGCGTCCCAAGGGTTTACAAAAGCACCCTGCATATCTTCATGCGCAAGGTCAAAACCATCCAAATCGATCACAGCAACGCGAATCCCAGAGCCATCAAGTCCCAAACCCCACATCAAGTCGATGTCGTGGTCTGCGTCAAACGTGCCAGGATCGCCGTAGGCAAGCGGTTGTCCTGAATTTTGAATATGCCATTCCATTGCATAGAAAGGATCAGTGGTCAATACTTCGATCATTTGTAAAAGATTCGGCTCCACAGCGATCACCCGTGCTGAGTCAGTTTCCCAGATCTTGCGGCAGACATCAATCGTGCGATTTCCGGTTTCGCAGAGGAAAGGTTGCGCGACCTTGAAGAAATAACAATGGCTATAACCTGGCGGCATTCCTACAGGTGGCGTCCTGTACAGTTGCACGCCATGTCGCGTCTCTAAGGCTGCAATGTCTGCGGGACCAAACCAAGGATCACGAAAGGAAATCAACAATACATCGTCGATGGGACTCCAACCCCGCATTGTGTTGGGTCGATTTGGGGCAATGTTCACGACATCAAACCCACACTCATAATTTGGATGTTGGCGAATGTAATCCCTTACGAATTCATAGACTGAATCTGGATACCCAGGTACAAACTCCACGACTGTGAGATGGTCAGGATGATCGACGCGGTTGGTCACAGTGTGTACAATTGCAGATGGCAGACTGTCGAGATACAAATCACCACCTGTAAGCCTAAAGGCAAATACATCATTTTGGTGATAAACAGTGACGGGTTCGCCATGCATGTCATACCAAAAATTTGCAACCTGCCCCAAAGACAGCAGCGGCAGCAGGCATAAGAAAAAGAATGGAACACAGATTTTGTGCATAGGTAAAGGTATTGAAGAATTCATAGATTAGCCCACTACAATTTTGTCAAAAATAATGTGGGGCCGCCGGGCGGCAGCCCCACACCAATCAACAGAGAAACGCGTCCACTGATCAGTGGACTTTGGAAGGAGCGAGGGAGCTCCAAAGGAGATACTTACAAAAAGAACGGGTAGCAATAAGTGGGGCAGCAAGTGACCCCGACAAGCGCCGCCGCTCGGCATACAGCCATTGCAGCAACAAAGAGTGAGCTATTTTTCGCACTCCGGGATGTGGATTTGGGGATTGTTGAAAGGGTTTTTCAATCGAAATTGCCTAATGTGACCATCAAAACGCTGATTGGAAGAAGGAAACGGTCAGAGGGCTTCT
>JANORP010000366.1:0-10289 GCA_031415375.1 Bacteroidota bacterium
ACAGCAAGGCTGGCGGCCACGCCCGCCAATCCGTCTGGCAGCCTGGACCTTGTGGCCATCAAACAACTTTTTGTCGATAGCAAGACCCTGCTCACAGGCGTCATCAAAGACAATAAAATCTTGCTCCAAAGGCTCGACAGCATGCTCTTGCGGGTCAAGAGCTATCTGGTGCCGCTGCACATGTGGCTGGAAAGCGGTGCCGTTCCAGCAGCCGTCACTCCCAAGCTCAATGCCCTTTTTGTCTCGTTTCATGCGCTCGTGGCACAGGTCGATGGCATTCAGCCTGCCACTGTGAGGGAATTGATCGCTAGCTTGCCCTTTGTGATCAAGTACCCTAATGTGGCGATCAAGGCACAATCATGGAGCAAAGCTGCGCGCACCAATGTGATGCCCGACAAGTTTGCCGTGGTCTGCGTGCAAGACAGCAAGTACCAGCGCGTAGAGCTCGGCAAACCGATCACCAACCTGAGCATTCAGGTCGGTCTCAATCCAGCAGTGGAGGATGCCGAGGCATTCCATCAGGATGAATATGGAAACCTGGTCGTAGAGCCGGGAATGACTTGGATGGTGGACTACAAGGAAGCCGAGACCATGGGGATGGCAGTGACCCTCACCCTCACCGATGAAGAGGCCGAGACTGGCTGGGATACCGTCTATGTATTGGGCGTGAAGGTCACCTCGGCAGTCAATGGACAGCGCTTGCTCGAAACCCTGCTCAACAGTCATCACTACACGGGTCATGGCATGGCACTGTTGCCGATCGGCACGGCCACCAACAACACTGATAGCGGTGCCTCTGGTTGGAAAAGTAGCAGTGAAGACGACGCGCTCACATTTGCCATTGAGCGCAACAGTGAAGTGGCGGTCACGCCTCCCACGACCACCGAACCGACCGATGGCACGCGCCTAGCATCGGCCTTGGGGGTCGTCGGCACCACCTTCACAAAGATTGAAAACCACGACCTTTTCCAGATCGGGCATGCCTATACCATGAACAAAGCACTGTGGCCTGCCACGGTCGGCTTTTATTTGGAGGAAATGCTTGATACGTTTTTCACCCAAGACAACATCAAACGCACACGTGCATTTTTTGAAGCCAGCGTGAGCGGTCGCGGCAATTTGCCAACGCTCAGGATCGGCAGTCAGCCTTATGGATTTCTCGTCACGACAGCATTTTCCGAATTTGTCACCGCAGGTGCCGAGGCTGGGTTGCCAAAGCTCTCTGATGATGCGTTTCAAAATCCCGCAAGCATCGAGACCACTTTGCAAGTCAGGTTTGAATACCGCTTGCACTTACTTTTGCGCTTGTTGCACAGCCACTGGCTCAGTTATGCCCAATCGAATGTAAAGTCAGTTGCAGATGCGGGGGTGACCGATCCGCAAGCCTATTTCATGGAGATCTTGGGACTCGATGCCAGTGCCCTTGAATATTATTACCTCTATGCTTCCAACGTCGCCGATCGCCGCCCCACGCCAGACGATGCAAGCTTGAGCCTGAACTGGGAAGACGAAGACATCTATGGTCCCAATGCTGTCTATGAGGCCTTCAAAGACCAAATTGCTTCGGGTTATTATTATACCAGCGATGATTTTGTCGATGAGCAATCCCCTTCATCCGACCCAGCCACGCAAGCCAAAGCCAAGGATGATCGCATCAATAGCCAAGTCTATCAAAGCCGCATTTTCAAGACGCGTTACCTTGCAGATCAGTCACTGCTCGACGGTGCTGCCGTCGAGGCCGATGAGGCCACAGAGGAAGGGGTAGGGGAGGAGTCCAGCAATTATATTGCAGGGCTATTGGCCACGTCTCCTTATGATGTGATGGCCAATAATCTAGAGGCTAGTTTGCCATCAGATGCTATATTGTACCTTGCCTTGCGGCATTCCCTACTGCTCGCCTACCGCAACGGGGCGCTCAATATCCTGCAATATGAAAAACTCATCGATGAGAAATTCAGGAAATTGATCGGCCAATCCAATTATTATTCTGCCGAATCCTCTGTCACGGGAGAATCCTATTTGACGACGCGGTGGTCTTATTTGTGGCGTGTGATCGAGGAGTTGGATGGCCTGTTTGGGAATGAATTTGATCCTGCAAATGCCTTTTATGTCTATTTAAAAGGCAAGCCCATGAACAATTATTTGTATCCCTACCACAATGCGACCTATATGGGCTATGCTGGCCATGCCAGCCATGATGTGCTGCTGCAAGATTTGGAAAAGGTGAAGTCTGCGATCCAAAGCCTATCGACATTCAAGGTGCCGGAATTGAAGCAATTGCTCGCGGAGCATCTCGACCTGGCGACCTATCGCCTCGATGCATGGGAGCTCGGCCTCGCCAATGCGCGCCTGAACAAGCAGCGTGCGCTCAAGTCCACGGGGATCTATCTCGGGTCCTATGCTTGGGTCCAAGACTTGCGCCCTGCCAACGACCGCACCGAGGCCACCGACATCCCCGACGGATTGTATTTTGAAGGTGAGGAACCCATTTACATTGATGCCGACAACCAGGGCCATATCCATGCCCCGTCGCTCAATCACGCTGTGACCGCAGCCATATTGCGGGCTGGGTACAACAACAATCCCAGTAGCGACGACATGAACAATTCCTTGTCTGTAAACCTCTCGACCGAGCGTGTGCGATTGGCCTTGGACCTGCTCGAAGGCGTGCGCAAGGGGCTTGCGACAGGCGCTGTGCTAGGCTACCAGTTTGAGCGTGGACTACATGAACGCTATCTCCATCTCTCGCCCAGTGTGGAGTTGGACGCATTTATTTATGATTTCCGAGACGAATATCCAGGCAGTATTGCGGTCGATCCTGAAAATACTACGGGCAATCAAGTAGGCACCGTCGTCGATGGGCTTGCCGTGCTGGAAGATGCTGAGGCCATCGCTGCAGAAATCGGTATTGGGGCCACAGAAAGCCTCTATGACGTGCTCACGCGGGGCTTGGTGACGGCAGGAACTTGGGAATGGCTGGAAGGCTTGGGTTTGGATGCCACGCAACAAGACTGCGTGCTCAAGGAAATCGACCGCATGGCCAATGCCGTCGATGCTATGGGTGACCTCTCTGTCGTCGAGAGCGTCTATCAAATCGCCAGAGGCAACCAGACCCGCGCATCGGTCTTCATGGAAAACCTTGCCCAAGGCAAGCCCTTGCCCGATCCTGAAGTCGTGAATACGCCGCGCACGGGCACCATGATCACCCAAAAGGTCGCTTTGCACCTCACGCCCATCAGCGGTAGCGCCATCAGCATCGCCGACAACCCCAGCGCAGCCACCTTGGAAACCCGGCTCACCACCGCCAATGCCTATCCCACCAATTGGGATGCCCCGTTCACGCCGCGTGCCTTTGTAGAGCCCTCGCTCAACAAATGGCTGGGCACCGTGATGCGCAATCCCAGCGACATACGCTGCCTCGTGAACTATACCATCGAGGAGGTGGAATATATCGTCACCATCGCCCTCTCAGACCTCAATCTGCAACCCCTCGACTTTGTGCTGCTCATCGCGGCAGGACTGCAAGATGGCGGCACGGAGCTCAACCAACGCATTGCCTACGCCGCACGCAACATACACTCCATCGCATCTACCGTCACCCTCACGCTTGCCTATACCGAGCGCGATGTTGCCTGGGGTACCGATGTCTTGAGTTTCTTTGAAGTGGAACCTCTCGTCGATGCCCTGAAGCAAATCACGACGCAGGCCGCCCCTGCCACAGCTGCCGATTATTACTTGGAACCCTCGACCAGTACAAGCTCAGACGACGACATCGATTACCTGCAACAAGACAGTGCCGAGTTGCGCGTGCGCCTCGCGGATGCGCTGGCGCGCCTGCAAGTGGCCTATGATGCCGTCACCAGTTTCACGACGACCGTGATTGTTGTCGAGACCTATGCCACAGCATCTTATACCGATGTCCAACTCTCTTTGATGCGGGGCAATCTCTTGACCTTGGCAGATTTTGGCATCCCTGGCACCATACCCGTCTCGGTCGATATGGGCAAGGAAGTGGGCGTGCTGCTTTATGACCAGACGCTGCTCGCCTACGAAAAAGCGGGCACCCGCCTCGCCAGTGCCATCAGCTCCTTGGCTGCCGCAGATGCCACCGACGCCAGCAAAGACACCATCGTGGCCTTGCTACGGCAGATGGCGCAAGACATCTTCGGGCGCGGCTTCAACGTGATCCCGCTTTTCACCCTCCGCAATGGCACCGACATCAATACCCAGATGGCATTGCCGAGCACTAGCGGATTCCTGCGGGCTGCATCCGACGACGACCTCGATACCTGGGCACACTTGGTCGGTCGCGTGCGCAAGCCCATGGCTGCGCTGGAAAATGCCAATTTGCTTGCCGCTGCATTTGGCTACACCATGCCCTCCATGCAGCCCATGCAAATGCCATTTGTATCCAATACCGACGTGACCCTCAACGATTATTGGGTCGGCCTTGCATTTCCTAGCGGCTGGACGCCTCCAGAGGACAAGCTTTCGGTAGCGGTGTACAATCCGACCGAACTCTATACCGCACCCACCGCCGCCAAATCAGCATTGCTGCTCGACCAATGGGTGGAAATCGTACCAGGCCGCTCAGAAACGACTGGCATCGCCATCCACTACAACAATCCCGACGCCAAGCCCCCGCAAACTTGCCTCGTGGCCGTCACGCCCAAGATTGCAGGCACTTGGAGCTGGGACAATCTGGTCTATACCCTCGTGGATACTTTGGAAATGTCCCGCATCAGGGCAGTGGAGCCCGATCACCTTCAAAACTCGCTCTTCTCCCAGCTTTTGCCGGGCGTCGCTGGCGAGACCACGACTGCCAGCGACAACCAGACCCACGTCGTGATGGACTTTGGATGGAATGCAACAACCGCACCCCTAGCATAAAAAGACATGAGCGATTATATCCCCGCAATATGTGAGCCGATGCGCTCTTGGAGCGCCCTCCAAAGCCGCCCTAGGACGGCCGACATGAACCAAACCTTGAAGGCAGCCATCCATGATCCATTGTGGATGCTCGCTCGCCAATATCAGTTTGGCGAATTCAAGGGTGAGGATGCAGGATCGGCAGTATTTGTCAAGATCAAGCTGGAAACCAGCGCGATCACCAAATACCAGACCCAGGCACAAGCCGCAGTGTCCTACGACGATACATTGCCCTTGGAGGCACGTGTGGAGCGGCGCCCAATCACGCTGGATTATCGGCAACGTGCAGCCGCGGGGCAGCAGTGGCTCAAAATGCTAGACCGTGCAGGGGCTAGCTACAATGCGGGCTCTCCGGCGGTGGCCTACGTGGCCGCTACCGCCAAGGCCATCATGATCGCGCAATATCCATTTGAATTGCCGACGATCGATCTCGAAACGGACTCGACCGCGCTTGCGATTGAGAAGGCCAAATTGCTTTCCAATCGACAGGCATTGCCCTATCTCACAGCTTTGGTGGGGCGCGCCGTCGATGGTGCGGCTTGGTATGATGCCATCACAGTCAGCGGCAGCACCGCACTGCCTGCGGGCATGAGCGCTGCTATGCCCGCAGCATTGTTGCCCGTATTCGCGACCGCAATGACCACTTATGTCGCATGGATTCGGGAACTTTATTGCATTCCCACCTCAGAAGAAGACAGTGCTTGGAACGCTGCCCAACTCGAGTATCAATTTCGCTGTGCAGCCCCGGCAGCGACTGGCAACAATACCGTGCTCTCGGCCAACGAATATTATCAAGGAAGGCTAGATCTGAATGCCTTCAACCTTGGTCCCGATACCACGACAGATTATGGTCTGCTCACCTCTACAAGTACTGAACGCACGGCAGCCGTAGGCTCCAAGGTGCTTTCTGTATTGGCGAGTGATGCAGGTTTTGGGGGCATGCCCTCGCCGCGTTGGTGGGAATTTGAAGATGGCGCGATCGACCTCGGCAACCTCAACGCCGATACCACCGAGATTGCCAAAATCATCCTCGCCGAGTTTGCGCTCATGTACAGCAACGATTGGTTGCTGGTGCCGCATACCATTCCCGTCGGGACCCTGGCCAATATTGCGGGCATCGTCATCACCGATACGTTTGGGCAGCGCACCCTCGTTGAGGCTGCCGGGCAGGGCGATAGCAACGATTGGCAGAGTTGGACGCTCTATAACCTTACCAAAAACGAGGCCGATACCGCCGTCGCCGCCACGCTTGACCACCGCTTATTTTTGGTGCCAGCGGTAGCTCTTGTGCAGGAATCGGAGCCGTTGGAGGCAGTTTCCTATCTGCGTGACGAAACCGCAAATATGGTCTGGGGCGTAGAAACCCGTATTCCTGACCTCTTGGGGGGCAGCATGGATGGGCAAACGGCTCAACGCAGGCTCAGCGATTACCTCGCTGCCCTAGAGCCCGCTGCTGAACCTGTCACCACCGGAACCACTGCCGAGACGACTTATACCATCGGCAACACGGTCCCCGAAAACTGGATTCCTTTTATCTCGATTCATCGACCGGGAGAGAATCGCGCGATGCAATTGCAGCGTGCCTCGATGCCCCGGTATTGGAATGGCGATTATTTTGCGATCAGACCGCGCACGGAAATATTGCGTACTGGAATGCACAATGAAACGCGCACCGACGAGATGCCCTTCGTCAATGCCCAGCACGATATGCAAGACAGCCCCTATTTCATTTATGAGGAAGAAGTGCCTTCGACGGGCGTCGCAGTGCAAGCCGCTTACAACCGCACGCGGTGGTATGATGGCAAGACGCTGGTATGGTATGCCTTGCAAAAGAAGGTCGGCCGAGGCGAAGGAGCGAGCGGATTAAAATTTGATACTGTTACCGAAAATAATACCTCAGCGACGTAATTTTTTTCTTGGAAAATCCAGCGCAATGATCTAAATTAGTCCTAAGTCAACAGGTATCCTCGGAGTCGAAAGAAACTGAGATGCATGGCGGTTACAGCAAGATGTGTGAATCTCCTTGAATTTGAATCTAGGTATGGTGCGAATCCAAAAGCTGGTTCCCTCACGGTTCGCCGAGAGGGTTTTTTTTTGACTTGAAGCAACGGCATTTTGGCTTGGGATTCTTCAACGCAATATTCAAAATGTAGTTTTTGCTGCTGATCGCGTAGATGCTGAGTCCGAGTCCGAGGCCTCTGGCCGAAGGACGCATGACCATTTGCCTCCGGCAAACGGAAATTTGGTTGAATGTTGCGTGATCATTTGCCTCTGGCAAATGGAAATCTACTCGACTTGCCGGAGGCAAATGGTCGGTAGTCCTTCGGCCGGAGGCCTTGGACTCGTAGGGAAATCTACTTGACATGCCGGAGGCAAATGGTCGGTAGTCCTTAGGCCCCCGCCATGCAGCGGGACAGGCAGAGGCCTCGGACTCGTACGGTAGCTACGACTGTGTGCGCATTGCGGGAATGCACAATTTTGCCACGGTAGGCTATTTGTTTTTTGCTTCAAATTGCTGGCCGATGGCCAATAGCTGCGCGATGACTGCATCCATGTCCTCGCCGTTGCTATGGATGTCGATGGCATCGAATTCCTTGAAGTTGGCCATGCGCTTGGTATAGGCGCGGTCATAGTGGGCGAGCAAGATGGCGAAGGCGTCGGTGATATGGTGTGCGTCGAGGAGTCTTAGCACCTTGTGGGTCGGTGCTGCACCGAGTTTGCGGGCCATCGATTGTGTGGCCGCCTGCAATTCCGCGACTGGGAATGCGCCATACATACGCACAGTGCGCGCTAGCCGCACTTCAAACGGCACTTGCAGCATGACAACGGGTGCGGCCTTCATGGCATTCCATACCGCTGTGGGAATTGCCGTCTTCCCAATCATGCGTCCCTCGTCTTCGACCCACAAGGTTTGCGCATCGCAATCCTTGATTTGCAACCAGATTGTATTGACAAATGCTTCCTGGGAAGGTTGTGCCGATTTGCCGAGTGCGCCAAAAGCGGATCCGTTGTGTTGAGCGGCATTTTCAAGATCGAGCACTGCACAGTTCGCGCGCCGTTTGAGCGCCTGCAGGATTGCGGTTTTCCCAGCGCCTGTGAGGCCCGCAATGCGCAGCCATCGTCGAGGCATCGCGAGGTGTGCATCGCGGTAGCTTTGGAATCCTGCATACCCACCGCGCAGGCACCGGGCTTCGAGCCCATGTCCCGCCAATTGCGATGCCACCGCCGCCTGTACCTCGGGCTGATCGCCGAGGAGCAGGTAGGCTTCCTTGCGCGTGTTGCGGCCGATGCGTGCGATTTGCGCCGCCGTAAGTGGCTCCGACAAATTTGAATGATCCGCAGGGATATTCATGGAAAAAGGGATGGTGCCTTTCCGAAAATTGATCGTCGGGCGGAGATCGACAATGCGGCTATGCTGCATGTGCAGGCGAAGATTTTCGGGTGAGATCCATTGCATCTCATCAATTTCGGAAGGATTCTCGGCAGGTGCAAGCATCTTACTCCTTGCTGGGCAATCGGGGCACAAAAATCGAGACGATCAATACAACAGCCACGATCACATCCACCACATTCCAAACCTGCCGTCCCAAAGCGATTTTGGCAATGGGCTGAAACAGCACTGCGAGGGCAACCCAAGCGATCAGAAGTGACTTGTGCCCGCGCTCATACGCCAGATAAGCAAACCACGCAAACCCTGCAGCACCCACAAATCGCACCATCTGGAAATACCCATACGGCATCGACGCCAAGCAGCCGAGCAGGAGAATAGCGAGCAGGATTTTAGTGATGCGTTCCATATTGCGATTTCTTGACGCGCATTGTCAAGCTCTAATGTAGGCAATTTGTGCTTGTGATGCGATTGGGTGTGTTGTGAAATGGCAACGGCTGCCCTAGGGCAGCCGTTGGATGATGTTTTGAGCATGGCCATTGGATGGCGATCCATTATTTCAGGACACCGAGAGCGTAGCCGACCTCGGTGAAGGCGGCGATGCATTTGTCGAGGTGCTCGATTTCGTGGGCGGCGCTGAGCTGCACGCGTATGCGTGCTTGCCCCTTGGCGACGACTGGGAAGAAGAAGCCAATGACATAGATGCCTTTTTTGAGGAGCTCATCGGCCATTTGCTGGGCGAGGGGCGCCTCGTAGAGCATGATGGGCACGATGGGGTGCTCGCCGGGCTTGATGTCAAAGCCTGCGGCGGTCATCTTTTCGCGGAAGTATTTGGTGTTGCGCTCCAGCTTGTCGCGCAGGTCGGTGCTGCTGCTCAGCAAGTCAAAGACTGCGATGCCTGCACCGACGATGGCTGGCGCGAGTGTGTTGCTGAAGAGATATGGGCGGCTGCGCTGGCGCAGGAGCTCGATGATCTCCTTGCGGCCGGTGGTGAATCCGCCGAGGGCGCCGCCGAGGGCCTTGCCGAGTGTGCCGGTGATGATATCGACACGGCCGAGCACGTTGCGGTGCTCGATGGCGCCACGGCCCGTCTTGCCGAGGAAGCCCGTGGAGTGGCATTCATCGACCATGACGAGGGCTTTGTATTTGTCGGCGAGGTCGCAAATTTTGTCGAGTTGTGCGATGGTGCCGTCCATGGAAAAGGAACCGTCGGTGACGATCATCTTGTGGCGGGCACCCGCAGCATCGGCTGCTTGGAGCTGTACTTCCAAGTCGGCCATATCGTTGTTTTGGTAGCGGTAGCGCGCTGCCTTGCAGAGACGCACCCCGTCGATGATCGAGGCATGGTTGAGCGAGTCGCTGATGATCGCGTCTTGGTCGTCGAGCAGTGGCTCAAAGACGCCGCCATTGGCATCGAAGCAGGCGGCATACAGGATGGTGTCGTCGGTGTGGAGAAACTGGGCAATCTTGGCTTCCAATTCTTTGTGGATGTCTTGGGTGCCACAAATGAAACGCACAGAGCTCATGCCAAAGCCATGGGAGTCGATGGCTTTTTTTGCAGCCTCGATCACAGCAGGGTGGCTGCTGAGTCCGAGGTAGTTGTTGGCACAGAAATTCAGCACGGTCTCGCCCGTGGAAATCTGGATCTCAGCGCCTTGCGGGCTGGTGATGATGCGTTCCTTTTTGTAGAGACCCGCTAGGCGGATCTCGTCAAGCGTGAGCTGAAGTTGGGGCTGAAGTGTATCGTACATGCGCGTGCAGTGTTTTAAATTGAATCTGGGCGTGAAATTAGGGAGGAAATTGGGAAGGATGAAATCTATGAAGCCGTGGCCCTCTGAAGCCGTGGCCTCCGGCCACAGGCTGATCGAAAGCCCGCCTCTGGCGGCGGGGTCGGCATTGCGAAAAGCCTGCCGGCCGCCCACCGCAGCGTCAGCAAATGTGAAAAACAATTAATAAGCCGGGGGCGGGTAAT
>JANORP010000367.1:0-16466 GCA_031415375.1 Bacteroidota bacterium
GCAAGTACCCAATCTCAACAACCCAAGCAACGATCCCCGGCGGGTAGGAAATTTGTGCCTGCCAGGCGACTTTTTGGTCCAAGGTGATTTTTGAGATCGTATCACTTCCGTTGCGCTTCCAGATGATTCCGTCCTCTTCTATGGAAGCTGCAAAGCATTGCGGTGCCAATAGGCCTTCAGCCAAGGGCATGGATTGCTTCTCGCCAGTCGTTAGGTCAAACGAATTCAATATGATCCCACCACTTTGATAAACAGGTCTGTAGGCATGAAGCGCTTCAAACCCAGCCAATACTCCCGAATGTATGGGTTCTTGGAGACCCGAAGCTGGCGAGCACAAATTGATTTTGGATTGTTTGGTATCCAAAACCTTTTTCCAATCCATCATAAAGCTCTTCCCGATCGGCGGAGAAGGCACAATATGCAAAATATGAAGATCCCTGTAAGGGTCCAGATTCAGCCAAAATAGCGTGTCTAGCTCCTGACTATCATCAACTAGAAAAGCGAGGTAATCATAATCGGGCGTACATTCATTCACAACACCCGTAAACTCAGAACGTGTGGTGATAAATCCCATGAGGCCGCCACGCGTCATGTCGATTTGGAAAAGGTAGTCATCTAGGGTAGCGTCACCAAATGTATGCCCGCCATCGGGTCGGCCATCAGCGTCAAGATGGATGAGTTTCCATTCTCCGTCCATTTGGGCAGCCAAATAACAACCTCCTTTGTTATCAGCGGCGATCCCTGTCAAAAACAAGCGATCCCCCTCAAGCAAATACTCCCATTTGAGCTGGAGATTGACATCAAAAGCTGTTATGGTCAATCGTTTGGTAAATGTGACCCGATGCTGTGATGCGATGAATGTATTGCCCTGCTGATCGCTTGACATCATCCAAAACCACTGGCTGTCGGGAGAAACATACCTTGAGATGAGTTTTCCATCGTCAAGCAATTGATGCACTTCATAGTGATATTGACTATCTATACTCCAATTCCCCGCCACCATAGGCTTGCCATTGGAAGTGAACCACTTGTCGGGTTTGAAGTTGTCGAGGCTTTGAATCTTGATCGGGAATTGAGCAAGGGAATCGCCGCAGAAGAGCATGAAAGACAAGGCAATCAAAGCCGCATGCATGTACATGGAACCTTTGGCCCATCGAAGATCAGTGCTTGCTAGAGATGCCTTGCGGTTGAGTAGTCCCATATAAATTTCAATTTACGGTATTTGTTGTTACCAACCAAGGCAATCCTAGCGACCCAGCGGGCATGTGTGATGCGCAAGTCTTCATGGGTGTAAAGATCGAAATGCGGAGCTGGACGGATACTTTGCAGCGCTTGCGCATCCACCTCCACGAACTCTGCTTCCAAAATCTGAAATCGGTGATTTTCCAACAAGGCCGCGTAATCATTGCGCCGCAGGCGATTGAGCCTTCCCAGCCGACTCGTGATGATGCGCCACCGCCGTTCAGAATATTTGTAAAAATTGAATGGACCGATCGAGGCATCAAATTGCGCAAACTCATCGGTGAGATCGATCGAAAGGCTCAAGATGGCCCCAGGCTTGCAGAGGCGCTTCAACTCCATGAAGAAGGGGTCTAGGCGCGCCACCGGGAAATATTGTAAAGTATTGTTGGAGATGACCAGGTCCTTGCCATTGGCTACAATGGGCATCTGATCATAGCGGCAAATTGTGCCCTGAATCTGGAGCAATGCTAGCGCCGTTCTTGTGGATGTGGCTTGCAACGCTTGCTTTAGTTGCGCGATGCGGTTGGCATCATACGTGAGCAGCAACGCACGTAGGCGATCCTGGGCGTGCAAGCGCAGCACTGCACGTAGCGCCTGAGCGAGCGCGGTGCGGTTGTAAAGCTGCCGAATGTCGGTGGTCTCGATTGCATTTGCGCCCATGAGAAACAGTGCTATGGGCACGATCGGATACCATCCCGTGCCGATTTCCAGAATCTCGATCTCCCCCAGTGGGCGCCTGTGAAATCGTTCAAACGCTTGCCCGTGACGATGTGCATGCATGAGCCGGTCCTCCACGAATGCATCCGACAACTCTTTGCCGACCGTAACATAACGTTGCAAGAGAAAATTGAATCGATGTGCTCCCGGGAGGTAGGAGATGACTTTTTGTGCAGCGGCTTTGAGGATCCATTTCATGCATACCGGAGATTGAAAGGGAGTATGATCGGCTAGACCTAGCCTTTTCCCTTTGTTCAAAGATCATTTTGGGTCGTACGGTCAGGCAAATTACGCGAACATTGTTATATGACCACGCCCCCTCCAAGGTTGGCTGCATCGACCTAGCCGCACACGGTTCTCCACACCTGGGTGTACGACAAATTCGGCAACTAAATCAAATCGCGAGCCTGTCCCGCACTCCGTGCGGGACAGGCTCGGCTCACGCGATTCCGTCAGCGTTGGAGCTCCCGCACAATGTGCGGGACAGGCACAGCTCCCGCTTCCATTGCCGAATTTGTCGTACACCCCCACACCTCCTGCCTGGTTTGATACGGATGCCGACCAAGATGAGAACCCCAAAGCGCACTTGTTTTCCATTCCAAAAACCGTTAATTTCAGTTTTTGAAATATATAGATTTTGATTGAATGACGCCACATTACGCCACCAAAATGCAACCTAGACTATTTTTGATGGGCATTGCCTTGATGCTCTTGGGTTTACTTGCCAGCCCAGCCATCGCCCAAAACGTACTCAATGGCAAGATCGATGCGATCTCTGAGTTCTCGGGCAGGCGCACGGTCGCCTTCACGATGCCCGATGGCATCAAGCTCAGCACCGATGTCTTCATCCCAGAGACCCAAGATTGTATGTTGGTCAACATCAGCTTGCCCCTGCCAGCATTTCTGGGCGGCACGACCAATCTGGGCGATGTGATGCTGATCCCGAATCATACCCAAATCATTTATTACGACTCGATCGGTGGGCAACCCAATCCCAACCCCTATCAGTTGCCGGTGGTCTTCACCCGCACGCCTTATGACAAGACGGGCGACCCCACGGGCGAGTACATCAGCCTCTTTGGCTACGCTTCCATCGTGCAAGACATGCGCGGGCGCTACGCCAGCGAGGGCGTCTATATGCCCATGTACAGCGACAGTTGGGACAAAAACCCCTACCACCCCAACTATGGCCACGTGCTCGACGTGACCGACCTCAGCGACCCACGCAATGGCAACCGCCATGAGGACGGCTACAACAGCATCCGCTTCATCATGGACAGCCTCGTGCGGGACTATGGTGCCCTGCCGCATACCAATAACCACATGACTACGGGCGACATCGCCATGTTTGGCGCATCGGCGCTCGGCAACTCGCAATATCAAGCTGCTGCCGCTCACCGCATCGACCCCGATCCTAGCAAGCCTGGCCTCAAGGCGCTCTTCCCGATCGTGGCGACCGTCGAGCACTTTAGATATACAGGCTACCAAAACGGCGTTTTCAGGGATCGCATTGTCACTGGCTGGGTCAAAGGACAGATCTTCACCGGCACCGACGACGACCTCAATCCTATCGACAACTCCATCGACAATACCCTGCACAGCTCCCGCGACTATGGGCTTCCCAATAAATTTGACGCCGCCAATGCCGCGATCGACCACTTCACACGCGTGCGCTATGACAATGATTATTGCGGCTACTACCCCAATAGCAAGGGCCGCGCAGACATGGACGCCTCAGCCGCACCTGTCGATGCCAATGGCGAGGGCGACCCCAATGGCCAATTCAGCCGCTACACAAATATGCGCGTGCCAGCTTATCACCTGAGTGGATGGTGGGACATCTTCACCGATGGGCAGATAGACACCTGGCAACGCATGCGCAAGCACAATGCGCCCCAAATCGCCAATCTCCAAAAGTTGGTGATCGGCCCATGGGCGCACCAAACCACGGGCGGTCGCACGACGGGTGACCGCACCTATCCCGACAATGTCGGCGACCTCATCGGCATCAACCTCGACGACTTTGGCACCAACCTCGACCTCGGCAAGACGGTGCAAAGCGAAATCATCGGCTGGTTTCGGTACAACCTCAACTATATCCCTGGCCGCGAACTCGGCGAGCCGAAGGTCATCATTCCCGAGAGCCAGGTTTGGCAAGACATCGGTGGCAATGGCTTGCAAATGCGAGTCCCCTCTGCCCCGTTGATCATTCCGCTGGAGCAACTCATCAACTTCATGATCGGCCAGGGTGATATCGAGGCTGTCTCGGCCGAGGTGAGGACCAACCTCCTGCCCGGCGTGCTGCCCTTTTCCATCCCTGTGCCCAATCTCGGCCCCTTGCTCCCCAACATTGCAGGTACTCCAATGGGGCCGATTCCATTCAAAGATTTCGCTCAGGGCATCCCCAACGTGCGCTTTTATGTGCCAGGCCCTGTGGACGATGGTGTCGCCGCCAACCAAGGCGTCGGCAACTACTGGCATGGCACAGATACCTTCCCGATGATCCAGCACATTCGCTGGACCCCGAAATACCTCCACGCCAATGGCAGCATCAACGATGCAGCCCCCACCACCGACGAAGGCTACAAGACCTATATCCACGATCCCGACAACCCGATCCTCACGATCGGTGGCTCGAATATGATCGTGCGTACCCCCGATGGTGAGCGCGACAGCCAAGGCCAATTCAACCTCAAGGATCCTCGCTATGCGCCCTTCACGATGGACCGCGAAGGCGTGCTGGGATTTGAAAGCGCAAAACTCACCGACACGATGTCGATCATGGGATTTCCAGTGATGACGATGTATGCCAAGTCCAATCCAGCAGGTGCTGCGAGTGGCCCGACCGACACCGACTTTGATGTGCGGGTGCTCGACGTCTATCCCGATGGCAGTGAATATTTTGTCTTTGAAGGCGTCGTGAATGCGCGTGGCCGCCTCTATGCCAAGCACATGGCCGACCACGGCGTCGAGGATGCCAGCATCCCCTTCAACAACATCGAGATTGGGCAGCTTTACCAGTACAAGTTTCGCATGTTGCCGATTGCCTATACTTGGGGCGTGGATCACAAGTTCAAGATCCTCATCAGCTCCAGCAACTACACCCGCTACCAAGTGAACCCCAATCTGCCCATCCAAGAGGGTGATTTCTTCAGGCGCAAGCCAGGTGATGGCCAGACTTACCGCTACAATGGCGTCGATATGGCCCCGCGCGTGGCTGTGCAACGCGTGCATTTCTCGCCGGAACACCCTTGCTACATCAACCTGCCCGTCTATGACCCCAACTATTTTGTAGGCGCAGAGGCCGAGGCAGGCCCAGCGAATGCGACCGACATGCTGGTCTATCCCAACCCGACCACGGGTCTTGCGACCGTGCATGCCAGCAAGCCCGGCAACTACACATTGGAGGTATTCAACGCCATCGGGCAATTGGTACACACGGCGACGCTGCGCGAGCAGGCGACCTTTGATATGGGCGCGATGCAAAGCGGCGTCTATTTCGTGAAGCTCATCGACCAAAAGACTGGGCGCGCAGCTTCCGAGAAACTGGTGGTGCAAAAGTGAGCCTGTTGCAGCAGCGTCAACGGTTTGCTGGCAGCCCCATGCATCCGATGACGCTGCCGCTTCATGCGGCTTCTGTCCACCAACCTTATCCGAAGGCGTGTGGACGGCATCTCCAACTTTTGCGGCAGCCGCCTAGTGCCAAGGCCCGACAAACGGCGCAGTGCATCTAGCCCCATTCCACGACAAGTCCATCTTTCCTGGCCCTACCGATTCCAAGAACTTCCTCATCCACCTATTTCCAAATCCTATCATGAAGCGTCTCGCTTTACTCCTCGTCCTAGGTACCCTTTGCAACCTCGCCAAGGCCCAATTTCCAGAACTCAAAAATGTGACCTTGCAGGGCCGTGTCGTCGATGCAGAAAACCAAGAACCCCTGGCAGGCGCGCAAATCCAAATACGGTCCAAAAGCGTGGGCACCGTGACGGACGCTGATGGTGCATTTAAGCTGGAGGTGACTTTTTTGGGAGACGAATCCTTGGAGGTGGAGGTGAGCTACCTCGGCTATTCCGCTGCTGTGGTGCAAGTCTCTGCCAAGACGAATGCTGCGCTGTCTATCAACCTCAAAAGTACCGCCATCTTGGGTGCCGAGGTCGTGATCACAGGCTCCCGCGTCGCCGAGAGCATCCTGGAATCACCCGTTTCCATTCAAAAAATGAACATCAGCGAGATCCAAGGGGCTGCCTCGGGTGACTTCTACCAAAGCATCGGCAATCTTGCGGGTGTGGACATCACGACATCGAGCCTAGGCTTCAAAGTCGTGAATACGAGGGGATTCAATACGACCTCACCGGTGCGTTCCGTGCAATTCATCGACGGCATGGACAATCAAGCGCCTGGTCTCAGCTTCCCAGTCGGCAACCTTGTCGGTGCCAATGACCTCGACCTCCAGAGCGTCGAGCTCATATCGGGTGCCGCATCGGCTCTCTATGGTCCCAATGCCTTGCAAGGCGTGGTGAGCATGACCACCAAAAATCCCTATGAATACCAAGGCTTGAGCGTGCAAATCAAGGGCGGCAGCCGCAACCTCCTCGATGGCCAGTTTCGTTACGCCCACGCATTTGGAGCACGGGAGCGCTTGGCTGTCAAGGTCACAGGCTCGGGGATGCGGGTGAATGACTGGCCAGCCACCGATCCCATCGCCAACCGCTACGGGGACATTAGCACCACCCAAAACCTGAGTTCCATCGTGCAGGCCCTACAATACGACCAAACCCTGAGCCAAGCCGACCGCGACAAATACATTGCCCTCAACAATTACCTGGACTTCAACGCCAACGCCTATCCTGGCAACATCGACATCACCGCGCCCGGTTATATGGAGTCTGACCTCGCCGATTATACCGCCAAGAGCCTCAAACTCGCTGCTGGGCTGCATTACAAGTTGCGCGACAGCATGGAGATCAGCTATGATTACCGCCTCGGCAATGGCACCGCCGTCTATCAAGGCACCAACCGCTACAGCATCAACAATATCGTCTTCCAGCAGCACCGCATCGAGCTCAAGGGCAAGCGCGGCTTTATCCGCGCATATACCACCCAAGAAAATGCCGGTAACAGTTACGACGCCGTCTTCACTGGCATCAACATCAGCAAGGCAGGCGTCGCCAACTATGTCTCGGAATACCTCAAATCCTATTTTGGAACCATCGATACCCTGACCAATGGCTTCGATGGGGACGCCCAGCCGTGGATCGTGGACAGTGCCCACACGGCCGCTGCGGCAGCAGCCTCGCAAGCTTGGTATCAACCCGGGAGCGCCACCTATGACAGCCTGTTTCAGGCCATCAAGACCGACCCCGACTTACAGACTGGGTCCAAATTTGTCGATCGTTCTAGCCTGCAACACATCGAGGGCCAATACAACTTCAATTTGAAATGGCTCGACATCCTCGCTGGCGCAAATGGTCGCCGCTACGATCCACAATCGTTTGGCACCATTTTTCGCGACACGCTCATCAACCCCGCCGATACCCTCCCCAATGGCCAAAACAACCCCAATGGCCGCTACGAGGATATCTCGCAGTGGGAATTTGGTGTCTATACCCAAGTGACCAAACGCCTGCTCGATGATCGGCTGAAACTCATCGGCTCGATGCGCTTGGATAAGAATCAGAATTTCCGGCCACAGGTATCGCCGCGCCTCTCGGCGGTCTATGCATGGCGCATCCACAACTTCCGAATCTCGGCACAATCGGCCTTTCGCAGCCCGACATTGCAGAACCAATATATCCAGCTCGACCTCGGTCCCATCCAACTCGTAGGCAACCTCGATGGATGGGACAATCTGTACACACTCGCATCAGTCCAAGACTTTAAGGAGGCCTAAGACAGCACCTTCAACATCGATCCCAGCCTGCTGAAGACGATCACGCTGAAACCGCTGCGGCAAGAACAGATCAAGAGCATCGAGGTCGGCTACCGCAGCATCGTCGGCCAAAAGCTATTCATTGACCTGAGCGGCTACTACAGCGTTTATAGCCACTTCATCGGCGACGTGCGCGTGGTCGCTCCGCTCAATGGTGCCGTCGCTGGCGCAGAGTCTGGGGAAAACGCGATCCTCACCAATAGCACCTCCAACCAGACCTATCAAGTTTATCAAATACCCACCAATGCGACTGAGACGGTAAGCAGTTATGGCGGTACACTAGCCCTCTCCTACTACATCGGCAAAGGTCTCTCTGCCACAGCCAACTATACCCTCGCGATCCTCGACACCACTGGACTCACCGACCCGATCGTGCCTGGATTCAATACACCCAAACACAAATTTAATGTCGGCCTTACAGGCCGCAATGTCTGGAAGGGCCTCGGCTTTTCCTCCAATTTCAAATGGGTCGATGGCTTTTACTGGCAAAGTTCATTTGGCGACGGTGCAGTGCCCAGCTACTATTTACTTGATGCCCAGCTCAATTATGAGGTGAAGCAATGGAAATCCATCTTCAGGATTGGCGGCTCCAACCTGCTCAACAATGTACACCGCGAGGCCTACGGCGCCCCTCTCATC
Source organism: Bacteroidota bacterium (assembly GCA_031415375.1). Lineage (GTDB taxonomy): Bacteria > Bacteroidota > Bacteroidia > J057 > JADKCL01 > JADKCL01. Next base: position 8,528 of record JANORP010000367.1, read on the forward strand.
GGCACTATGGGCTACCTGAGCTGGACCCTCGACCTCAAGCGCACTCGCAGCTGACGTCCCTTGGCCCAGTGCCATCTCATGGCCCCCAACACCGAGTACACAGGCACTCGGTGTTGGGGGCTTGTATTTTTCGCGCCTCAAGGCGCCAATTTTGTACAGTGGCTTCTGCCCGTTCGTACATCCAGACTGCCACTTCGTCCTCCAGGACTGCCCGTTAGTACATTGGTGCCATTTCACCATTTTTCATGCTTTATCTTCGTTTCCATATTCAATCGGGTATGACAATGACAACCGCACAAGCGAAGTAAAGTATGAATCAAGACACTTTTCCACCAGCATACATAACCCAAGTCGCTCAAGACACATTTGAAGGTATCAAGACCTACTTTCGCGATGCCAATATCTCCTTGGAAACGTACCAGCAATACAAAACTGGGCTTGTGATACAAGAAACTGGGTTTTTCGACACCTCTGAATTGGAAGGTGGACTCACTGCGCTCGTGCGCTATAACATCTATACCAACCAGACCACTCAACTCAAGGAGAGCTTTAGGCAATACCGCTGCTGGACATTTCCGAGAGGGTGCTATTTCAAAGTGTTGAATCGCTACAACCAAAAAAACCATGGTCTGGTGACACTCTTACAAATCCCTGTTCATGCAGTGCCCTACTTTGCGCTGAACAAACATCCCCGCGAAGCAGAGATCGCCGAGGATTCCAAACAACGTTTTCAAAACATGATGGCACTGCCTCCACGCCCTGAACTCAATGATGAATACTGGATTAAACGCACAGCATTCCCAGTGGGAATCAACGATGACGGGGGGCTCTTCTTTGAATTTGACTACGGCAAACAGCAAAATCTAAATCCCAACTACGTGCGCAAGGGATTTTTCAAACGCCTGTTCAAGAGATAAGACTGGGCCAATTGCACCGTTCCCCAAGCTCTTTCCGACCGCAATTCAGTGATCGGCGCCAATGACCCACAGCAGCCAATTCTGAAAGTCATCGCATTCATTCACCTCACAAGTGCTACCCGGGGAGAAGCAAATCGCAACCCGTCGTTTTTTTTCATGCTGTCGCTTGCTTGGCTAGCCAAAAATGCTAATTTCGTGAAATCAATCAGTCTATTGCCAGGTAGGAAGTTTTTGTGAGCAGTTGAGTATGTATCGACGTCTATCGATCCATTTCTCACTGAGCATCTCGGGCATTTGTCCGCGATGCCACAATCTGGCAATGGTACAGACCACAAGAGGTTCCCGCTTGGAAATTACTGAATCGCCTGCCTCAGCCGGTGATAGGAGAAACATGAAGGCCACATGCGACGAGATATCGCTTTCAAAGTGATGATCGATGGCATGACTGGTGAAATAGGATTGGAATAAAAGGATATGAAAACGAAACTGTTGATTGTGTTGGTGATGGTATTGGGCTTATCTGGCATTCAAGCCTTCACACAAAATGGCAATTGCCCTGAGCTCGTCGTAAGTGTAAAAAAGGGAACTGTCAACAAGATCAAGCCCACAGCGGCCATTGAAAAGATCCAACAGGTCTTTCCATGCTTCACGGGCGTCACACGCGAGGACGAAGGTTACAATTGTGGAGGTGGGGTCTTCTTTGTCACCAATGATTTTTATGCCTATACAGGTAGGGATTATTGGGAATTTCGGGGCAAATTCAAAGGTTCTTGGGATACCAAGCTGCTCGGTTGTAAGCCTGCCGACATCGAATTTCAGTTTGGGGATCCAGTGCGTGAGGAGCGTATTCCAGGCTACAAGGTCATGTTTTTCAAGCAAAAATATGGCTGCATCCGCATCCAATTTGGCATCCAATCCAATCGTTCTGAAGAGGTTGGCATTCACTACAAGCCTGCTGCCGAAGTGGAGCTCTGCTATTGAGTTGCCAATATTTTCACAAGTAATTGCAGCGGCGCATCGCGCTTAGCAACATCCTGAAAGCGCGATGCCTAAGGAATGGAATTTCAATACGTTCCAAAATTATTCCGAAGAACTATGTTATTGGGAAGGCTTGGCCTGTATGGCAGCCTGCCGAATAGGTAGCACCAAAAATCTGGGCAGATTTCCTCAAAAAAAGTAAGCATCTCTGATTTCGGGCACGTTGCGCTCGACGACTTTACCGTTGTAAGTCGTACAGACGACCTGAAGCCTTGGGGAATGGGCATAGCCCAGGAGCATTGTAAAGTGGCAGCACCTGAGTGCTCAAATTATCTAGCCTGCAAGATCGACAAATACATCACTGCAATCGGCCCACACGCTGTCCAATGGCACGATATTCCCCTCCAAAAAAGCAAACATGAGGTGCCAGTCGGCCTTGTTGTAGAGGCTCACCCCCTCCATACCACGGTAAATACGGGCGATCTCACGGCCATCCTGCTGCGTGTAGCTCGGTTCCCAAATCCATTCTCCTTCCGTTTCCACCGCGAGGTATTGTTGCAACTCCTCAAATTGTTCATAAAACAGTGCCCGCATGCCTGGATCGTCCTGCTCCATGGTGATCGCGACGCGCACACATTTTGCATCGGCCTCTAGTCTGAAAAATATACCTTTTACCCCCGTGTGGTAATTCACCCACTTCTGCTTGGGGCCCATCAGTGAAGTATGCTGCCGCATATACACCCCAAAGGCGGTCCAGAAATCGATGCGCAGTTGCTTTGCTTCTTCCTTTGAAAACACTCCGCAAGATAGTCAAAGCCGCCGATCATCGACCATCACAATCCGCATTCTCCAAAAAATCCACCAAACCTCGATTCCCTCTTTAACTTTGATGCTGTGTTTTGAAAGTTTATGAAATTACTTAGTCCAGACCAAGCCCTTGCTTGCGTGCGCTCAGGCGATCGCGTGTTCATCCACAGCGCTGCGGCTGCGCCGCAAGTGCTCATCGACGCACTCGTGCGGCGTGCACCCGAGCTGCGCGATGTGGAGATCGTGCACTTGCACCATGAGGCCACTGCCCCCTATGCCGACCCAACTTACCGCGACAGCTTCAAGGTAAGCTCGCTTTTCATCGGCCCCAATGTGCGCAAACTCACGAATGATAGCCGTGCTGACAATGTGGACTATATCCCTGTCTTTTTGAGTGAAGTCCCGCTGCTTTTTCGGCGCGGTCTGCTCCAGATCGATGTCGCACTCGTGCAAGTCTCGCCACCCGATCTCCACGGCTTTTGCAGCCTCGGCGTGTCTGTCGATGCCAGCTTGGCTGCGGTTGAGACCGCACGAGAGATCATAGCGGTCATCAATCCAAGGATGCCACGCACGCATGGAGATGGCATCATCCACGTGAGCAAATTGCACCACTTGGTGGGCGACGACCGCCCCCTGCCCCAAATGGAACTTGCCGCACCAGATGAGATACAAATGGCGATCGGCAGGCATGTTGCCAGCCTCATCGAGGATGGCGCGACCTTGCAGATGGGCATCGGCGCAATTCCCAATGCCGTATTGGCATCTTTGTATGACCACCGCGACTTGGGAATCCACACCGAGATGTTTAGCGACGGCGTCGTCGAGCTCGTGGAGCGCGGCATCATCACTGGCCGCTACAAAAAGAGGCACCATGGCATGATCGTCTCGGGATTTGTGATGGGTACACAACGTACCTACGATTTTGTGCATGACAATCCTCAAGTGCGCATGCTCGACATCGCTTATGTGAACGATACAGCTGTCATTCGCAAGCAGCACAAGATGACAGCGATCAACAGTGCGATCGAGGTCGATCTCACTGGCCAAGTCTGTGCTGACTCGATCGGCAAATTTCTCTTCAGTGGTGTGGGCGGGCAAATGGACTTCATGCGGGGTGCTTCACTCTCGGAGGGTGGCAAGCCAATCATCGCCTTGCCTTCAACGACCTCCAAGGGCGAGAGCCGCATCGTCCCCTTCTTGAAGCAGGGCGCAGGCGTCGTCACGACCAGGGCACACGTGCACTACATCGTTACCGAATTTGGGATTGCCAATCTCTATGGCAAGACCATTCGCCAACGTGCTGAGGCGCTGATCGGTATCGCCCATCCCGACTGCCGAGAGGCAATCGCTAGGGAATTTTTTGGATGAAATCAGCTGTATGATAAACGCGTCATCGACCTCGCAACGTGCTTTGGAAAGTGCTACAAATGTCGGCGATACCGTTGCAAGAATGATTTTTCTTCTCTAAAATCGCGATATGAAGCACTGGAATACCATCTGTCTCCTAGCATCTGCTCTGTTCGCTGGGACTGGCTGCGCGCCCGACCCAGCGCAGCAAGCTCAGGGTAGCCCCGATAACACCAAGGTTGATGTGCCGGTCGCCACGGTGCCTGTAGGCTATCGCAAAAAAGTATTTGCCATTGGGCACCCCTTTGTCAATCGAATCAGCAATGAGTGGGAACTCTATGAAGAGTTTGCCTATGATACTGCTGACCACGAAATCGATTACCGCGCCCACTTCGACGGCAGAGGCACCCATGTCGTCACAGCGTATGACCCGCAAGGTTATGTGATCAGTGCCACCCATACCAACGGTCTCAACGCCGAGCGCGTCGAATTTCGCTCGACCTGGAATCCTGACCACACGGTTCAAGTGACCGAGGAATACTCCCAGACCGAAGGGCGAGTGGTTTCCAAGGCACAACACACGTTTGACGCGCAAGGAAAGCTGCTCAGCACCGAGGAAGAGGACCTCCATCTACCTGATTTTCATCCCAAGACCCAGACGCGCTACAAGTACGACGCTGCACAGCGGCTGATCGAGCAGCGTGAAATCGTGCAGGGAAAGGAAATCATCGGGGTGCGATATAGCTATGATGCAGGAGGCAATGCTACGCAGATCGAGCGTTTCGATGCCGAGGGCAAGCCCTCGCAGGTCGAGGATTTCACTTACGATGACAAGGGGCGCAAACGCAGCCGCCACTTGCAAGACCAGTCTGCCTTCTACAAAACCAAGCAGCTCAAGACGAGGTATGAATACGACGATCATGGCCATCTGAGCAAGGAGCTGCATTATGGTGGGCAATGCGACATGGCTGGCGAGAAGACTGGCAAGTGCGTCATCTCTGAAGCGATCGCTTACACCTACGATGCCCAAGGCCATCTGCTTACCGAAGACCGTGAAGCGACCGCCCAGCAGGAGAAGCAGCGCAAACGCATTGACTATGAAGAATATATGCCCGTTTCAAAATAATTGTATATTCCGATTGCATGAGGCCTCGGAGCTATTTGGCCTTGTGCTATTGGTAAGCGTTGTGAAACTACTCAGCCTTGATTTCCTACCAGCCAGCACTGCCCAGGACCTTTCAGACACAAAAAATCACCGTTCGGCATTCATAAAAAGCAATTCGTGCTTTGATGACGGAATATCCGTGGAGAATCCGTATCTTGCATACAGGTAATTTGGAGTAAAGAATCTATGAGGAGGATTTTGTCCTTATCGTGTTTGTTGCTTTTGCTGCTTTTGGGTAGTGTTGCTCACGCCCAAAACACGTTTAATCAGCAGCCGATCAAAAGCGAAACGGCCCTCTCGCCCAAAGGCGACGAGGAAGATGGAGGGTTCATTCCCAACGCATTCACCCCCAATGACGATGGCGTCAATGATGTATTTTACATCCCTGACGCTAATTTTTTGAGGTTTGAAATCTCTGTTTATGACCGTTGGGGCAATCGTGTTTTCTTCTCAGACTCCCCTTCATTTCGCTGGAATGGCGAATCTGCCGGAAAACAAGTTCCATCAGGCGTTTATGTTTTTGTGCTCAGCGCAGCATCGCAGCGCAAAGCCGACATCAAACGCTCAGGAACCATCACCATTGTCCGCTAAGGAAAATACTATTAGATAAAATTTCAGACAGGAATGCTTTCGACTACGGGAGCATTTTCTGTTTCCCACGATTGGCAATAATTCCCCCCACCTTGGCAGTTTGTTTCATTGGGAGAATGCTTAATTTTCCTGCTGTTTCACCTGCTAAGCAGTTATAAATTATGAATAAGAGACTCCTTTTGCCGCTCGTAGCCAGTTTTCTCTTGGCTGCCTGTAACCCAGCCGCCAATACCCCGGCTGCCACCGATCATCCACAAGATTCCATGCCTTTGATCCCTGTCACCTACCCCCAGACCGCCAAAGGCGATGTCGAAGACGATTTTTTTGGCACCAAAGTAGCCGATCCCTACCGTTGGTTGGAAGTCGAGGATTCCCAGGCCACCAAAGATTGGGTCATTGCCCAAAACAAGGTCACATTTGGCTGGCTTGAAAAAGTCCCTTTCCGCAACAAAATCAAGGAAAGACTGGAAAAAGTCTGGAACTATCCCAAATATGGGGCGCCCTTCCGCGAAGGCAACCACTATTTTTATTACAAAAACGATGGCCTCCAAAATCAGGCCATCCTCTATATCCAAGACGGATTAGAGGGTGAGCCACGTGTTTTTTTGGATCCTAACAAGTTTTCAGAGGACGGCACGGCGTCGCTCTCGACCTTCAGCGTCTCCCAAGACGGCAAATATGCCGTGTATGGCATCTCAGAAGGCGGTTCTGACTGGAACGAGTTTTTTGTGATGGATGTGGACAAGGGTGAAAAAGTCGCAGACCATCTGAAATGGATCAAGTTTTCAGGGGCCGCTTGGCAAGGCGACGGCTTCTACTACAGCCGTTTTGCAGAGCCCAAAGCTGGTAAACAACTCAGTTCAGAAAACGAAAACCAGAAGATCTACTTCCATAAGCTCGGAACCGAGCAAAGTGCAGACAAACTGATCTATGAGGATCCCGCGCACCCGCTACGCGGCGTGTATGCTGGCACGACCGAAGACGAGCGCTTCCTGATGCTTTTCTTGAGCGAAGGCGCTACCAACGACAATGCGCTCAAGGTCAAAGATCTGAGCAAAGCCAATTCCAAATTTGTGGATATCTCCACCACGTTTGACCATAGTTTCAACGTGATCGACAATATCGGTGAAGAACTCCTCGTCATGACCAATGATGGTGCCTCCCGCCAGCGCTTGGTAAGCATCAATATCAATACGCCCGCCAAGGCTAGCTGGAAAGAGATCATCCCAGAGCGTACCGAGGTGCTTAACTCTGTGACTTTTGTGGGCGGCAAGCTGTTTGCAAGCTATATGAAGGACGCGAGCAGCATGATCACCATTCATGGTGTCGATGGCAAGCAACTCGGCGAGGTAAGCCTACCGGGCATCGGTACAGCCTCAGACATCAATGGCAAGAAGGATGACAAGACTGCCTTCTATTCATTCACGTCTTTCATCTACCCTACCACGATTTTCAAATACGATACCGAGACCAACAAATCGGAGGAGTTTCGCAAGTCTGATGTGGATTTTGACCCCTCGGGTTATGAAACCAAGCAGGTGTTTTACAACAGCAAAGACGGTACACGCGTGCCCATGTTCATTGTACACAAAAAAGGCTTGGTACTCGACGGCAGCAACCCCACGCTGCTCTATGCCTACGGCGGATTCAACATCAATATTCTGCCGTCATTTAGCACTAGCAACATCGTCTTACTGGAAAATGGTGGCATCTATGCCGTTGCCAACCTGCGTGGCGGTGGTGAGTATGGCGAGTCTTGGCACCAAGACGGCATGCTACTCAAAAAGCAAAACGTATTCGATGACTTTATCGGTGCCGCAGAGTACTTGATCAAGGAAAAATATACCTCGCCTGGTAAGCTCGGCATCATGGGCCGCTCCAATGGTGGCTTGCTTGTGGGGGCAGCAATGTGCCAGCGCCCAGAACTCTTCAAGGTAGCCTATCCTGGCGTCGGCGTCATGGACATGCTGCGTTATCACAAATTTACCATTGGGCATGCATGGGCTGTGGAGTATGGCCGCAGCGATCAGCAGGAGCACTTCGCCAATCTCTTCGGCTACTCTCCGCTACACAACCTGAAAGACGGCACCAACTATCCTGCAACGATGGTTACCACCGCCGACCACGACGACCG
>JANORP010000368.1:0-6829 GCA_031415375.1 Bacteroidota bacterium
GTTGAATGAGGTGATAAATGAATGGGTTTTGCCGAGGATGACAGACAATTTTGATATTTTGCAAAGCTCCAGACATATCTACGATTTGCACAATTTTCTGAAATGGCTTATCTTTGAACATCATGGCACTGGAAATAAGAAGGACCCCGGTTTTGTATGGCGAGGATGCGAAGCGCTTCTTGAAGGAGATTGAGAATCCCAAAGAGGGATTGGTATCCCGGGAACGAGCTATTGCGTCTATGGAGCAAGCACGTCTCATTTTGGCTCAGCTCCGCGCCCAAAAGAAATGATCAACCTCTCGATTGACTGTACGATCACCAAGCTCGATGGATCCAATAGAATTGCAGAGTTCGATTGTGGGAACCAAGACCTCAATGAATTTTTCCTAGAAGATGCCATAAAGTACCAACATGAGCTGCTGGGAGAGTCCTATTTTTTTGTGGACAAGCATTCAGGGAACGTAGTATGTGCCTATTCACTATCGAATGACGGGATCAAGACCTTCGACCTGCCCAATAATCGTAAGAAAAAGGTAAGGGAGTCAATCCCACGTGAGAAGCATATGAAATCCTTTCCGGCTACTTTGATTGGGAGGCTAGGTGTAAGCAAGGCGTTTGGAAATCAGGGCATCGGATCCCAATTGATGGACATCATCAAATCGACTTGCCTCTTTGAAGAAGGGAATCGATGCCGATTTTTGCTTGTGGATGCATACAACCTCCCCGAGGTTCTCAATTATTACCAGCGCAATGATTTTTCGTTTGTGTTCAGCACCGAGGACCAAGAAAAAAGCTACTTCGGCCTAGGAAGTGAAGACAAAATTAAGACCAGATTCATGTACTACGACCTGCTGGAGTGGAAAAAACAGTTTGCTTAAATAGGGTGTACGACAAATTTGGAAATTTGAAGCGGGAGCCTCTGGCTCCAACGCTGAGCTTTTCGTGAGCCTCTGGCTCACGAAACAAGTACTTGCCGAATTTGTCGTACACCCCTTAAATACTCCTTTGCGTTAGCCCCCCTCACTCCACCCATTCCGCCAAAAATACATTCGTATCATGGCCACCACCGTTGAAACGGTTGCTGGAGAAGGCCACGTATTTGCCATCGGGTGAGAAGACGGGAAAGGCATCAAAAACATCGTCAAAGGAAATCTGCTCTAGCCCTGTGCCATCGACATTGACGAGAAAGAGGTTGAAGTTGCGGCCTTTTTCGCTTTTGTGATTGCTGGCAAAGATGATTTTGTTGCCAGAGGGGTGCCAACTCGGTGCCCAGTTGGCTTTACCGATGTTGGTGACTTGTTTGGCCTCGGAACCGTCGGCATTCGCGACAAATACCTCCAAGGTGCTGGGCTCGACCAAGCCCTTTTTGAGCAGGTCTTTGTAGCCTTTTTGATCTTCGGGGGTCGTGGGACGTGAGGCACGCCACACGATGCGTTTGCTGTCGGGTGAGAAAAAGGCGCCGCCGTCGTAGCCGAGGGTTGTGGTGATCTGTTTTTGGTCGGAACCGTCTATGTTCATCGTCCAGAGCTCCAAGTCGCCGCTGCGCGTCGATGTAAAGATGATCTTTTGACCATCTGGGGAGACAGTGCCTTCGGCGTCATAACCCTTGGTGTTGGTGAGCTGACGGTTGAAATTGCCTTGAAGATCGGCCACAAAAATGTCGTAGGAATCATAGACTGGCCATACATATTTACCATCGACCTTGCGCTCTGGAGCAGGTGGGCAGGTATCATCGACCAGATGGGTCGAGGCATAGAGCACCTCTTTGCCATTGGGGAGGAAATAGGCGCAGGTCGTGCGGCCATGTCCATTGCTGATGCGGGGCATCTTTGCACCCTTGGTTCCCTCGATGGGCATTGTGAAAATCTGGTCGCATTTCGCATCCCAGTCTGCAAAATCACTTTGAAAGGAGAGTTGCTTGCCGTCAAAACTGAAGTAGGCCTCGGCATTGTTGCCGCCAAAGGTGAGCTGGCGCACGTTTTTGAAGTGCTTTTCGGTTTCATAACGCAAGCTGTCCTTGGGAGCCTCGACTTTCAAGGTATCAGAAGTGCCAGCGTCGCTGCCATCCTTGGCTGGATTGCAAGCGGTAATGGCGAGCGATGCCATCAAGAGTCCGATCAGAGCGAATTGTACACCAAAATTCTTCATTTCACATTCATTTTTGCGGCGCAAATCTAGGAAAAAAAGGATTCAGCAAGCTTGAATTTCATTGCTGAACGGTAGGTCGCGAAACCTTGGTGCAATTCGTTTTCGATTGCGACTTATCTTTCGCAGGAATATGTCGCAATCACTTCCTCAATATCAATTGCAAGTGCGTCCCAGTGCCGATGGGCACGAGGTTTGGGACAGCATTCGCAAGCAGTGGCTTGTACTCACGCCCGAGGAGCATGTGCGCCAGTGCTTGATCCTGTTTCTGGCCGACGTCTGCGGAGTACCACGCACCTTGATGAGCTTGGAGCGCGGGCTCCATTACGACCGCCGGCGCAAACGCTACGACCTCCTGGTCTATGACCGCAATGGCCTTCCCTTTATCTTATGTGAATGCAAGGAGCCGCGCGTGGCCATCGACGATGCCGTGGTACACCAAGCGAGTACCTACAATTCCAAAATCGGCGCACGCATCCTGATCCTCACGAATGGTCCGGTTTTGCTGGCTTTTGGGAGAATGAAGGATGGGAGTTGGGTACGCTTGGCATTCCCAGATGCCACGCTCGCTGGTGGCGAAGGCTGGTTTGATGCCGCAGAATTGGCATTCCCCTGAAAAAACCAGATTCTAAATGTTCAGGCCTCCGCCCGAATCGCCGCAGCCAGCACCTGCAAGCCCGAGCGCAACTCGTCCTCAGAGATGACCAGCGGCGGCGCGATGCGCACCGCGGTGTTGCAATGCAAAAACCAATCGGTGAGCACGCCGCCTGCAAGGCAGCGCGCGATCACCGCCAGCACCCGCTCAAAACTGCCCAGCTCCACGGCGCAGAGCAGCCCTTTGCCCCGCACTTCATAGCCTGCAAGCTCCTCCCGGATGATGCGCTCCAGCATCGGCACGCGCGCCAGCAGTCGCTCATCCAAGATCTTGCGCAGCGTCGCGAGCGATGCCGCGCAGTTTACTGGATGCCCGCCAAATGTTGTGATGTGGCCGAGCACGGGATCATGCGTGAGCACACCCATGATCTCCTGCCGCGACACAAACGCCCCGATCGGCATGCCGCCGCCCATGCCCTTGGCCATGAGCAAGATATCGGGGATCACGCCATAGCCCATGAAGGCAAATAGATCCCCCGTGCGACCAAATCCGCTTTGGATCTCGTCGAAGATGAGCAGCGTGCCGGTGATCTCGCAGCGCGTGCGCAGCGCATACAGCCAATTGCGGTCGGCTATGCGCACGCCCGCTTCGCCCTGTATCGGCTCGACGATCACGGCGGCGGTGTCATGCCCGATCGCATCGATCGCGGCATGGCTCCCAAACGCCTGAAAATTCACCCCCGGCAAAAACGGCCCAAAGCCCTCTTTGAGGCTAGGCGCACCCGTCACGCTGAGCGCGCCGTGGGTGGAGCCGTGATAGCTGTCGTGAAAGGCAATGATTTCTTGCCTTCCAGTATATTTTTTGGCGAGTTTGAGGGCGCCTTCGACGGCCTCGGACCCGCTGTTCACAAAATAGACGTGGTCGAGGGTCGGGCCGAGCTGCTCGGCCAAGAGGGTCGCGAGCTCCACCTGCGGTGTGAGCACAAATTCGCCATAGACCATCGTGTGCATGTAGCGGGCGGCCTGCGCCTGCACAGCCTGCACGACCTCGGGCGCGCAGTGGCCCACATTGCTCACGCCGATGCCCGAGATCAGGTCGAGGTAGCGCTTGCCGTCGGGGCTGTAAATATAGCAGCCCTCGGCGCGGTCAACCTCGACGAGCAAGGGCGATTCAGAAGTCTGGGCGACGTGGCGCAGGAAAAGTTGGCGTTGGTTCATGGATCAGCTGTTTTCCACCCCGACCATTTTGATTTTCTTGGCCATCGAGGCGAGGCCATTGGAGCGGGTGGGGCTCAGGTTTTGGCTGAGGCCGATTTTGGTGAGGAAGTAGAGCTCGGCGGTCGCGATGGCCTCGGCGGGCTGGTCTTGGTAGATACGCAAGAGCAAGGAAATCAACCCTTTGGGGATCATGGCATCGCTGTCGCCAAAAAAATGCAGGTGATCGCCGACCTTTTCATGGTGCAGCCACACTTGGCTTTGGCAACCGCGCACCTTGTGTTCCTCGTCCCGAAATTGCTCTGGAAACGGCGCAAGATCCTTGCCCAAAGCGATGATGAATTCGTATTTATCCTCCCAATCGCCCAGGAACTCAAATTCCTCGATGATCTCGTCCTGTATTTCTTGGATGGTCATAGCCCTGATTTTGGGGCAAATTTAGGGAAAATGAACGTGTGGGCGGCGAAGATTCCGAATAGGCAAAGTGTAAAAAGTGCAGCGGCCTTAGATCACCACCCAACCTCGCCAGTCATCGGTGTTTTTTCATGGCGCATCTTGCGGGGATCAAAACAAATGTACTCACCACACGACTTTGCCTTTGTCATCCTTGGGGAAGATCAAGTCTTGGTGCGATTTGAGCAACGCTTTCTGATAGCTCTTGGGAAATGCATTGTCTTTGAGATTCACTCCTCTTAAGCTCGACATCTTCCACAAATCGGCTGGCAGCGAGGTCAATCGATTTGTCTGCAGTCCCAAAAAACGCAATGCGGTAAGAGAAGTGATTTCTGAGGGGATACCCGTGAGTTTGTTGTCTCCCAGCTCCAACACGGTGAGATTGGAAAACTGCAAAATTTCATTCGGAAAGGCAGTCAGACCCTTTCCATTGAGATAAAGCTCCACCACCGAACCGGGATTTGGGCAGGCAATTGCCTCTTCCAGACTGAAAAAGACGCCGCTTTTTAATGGTGGAGTTTCGTCCTGGAGCAACTTAAAATCAAACGGAATGGTCACCCAGACCTTGATGGGCTTTCCTTTTTGGATGCCGGGCGTAAAGCGGATCGCGCTGATCTTGGAAGTGACCGCATTGGTGAGATAGGGGTGGGCATCCTTGATGACCAAGTGCTTTACATATTGGCCTCGCTCATCTACGAGTACCCTCAGAATCACCTTGCCCTCGATCTCGGCCTCCATTGCAGCCCGTGGGTAGCCAATCAATCTCTTGAGTTCATTCAAATTCAAGGGCGCGGGCTCCTTTTCCAGCAATACGAATTCATTTGGGCTCACATAGGGCTCATGTGTGGTCTGAGCAAACGAGAGCAAGGGAAATAGAAGCATCAAGGTCGATAGGAAGTGCTTGAAATTCATATTTAGCAATGTTTATTGATTGAGTATTTGAGAATTTATGCGCCGAGGGAGTTGGCCTCAATCGGGCAATGGATCTGGCAATCTGAAATCAAAAGGTATGGTCACCAATATTTGGCTGGGTAACCACCTTGTGTTACCGGCTCGAAACGCACATGGGGCACCTGTGCCTCTGCGGCAATCGTGAGCATTTGGGTAGGATTCTTGACGACGATGTGCTTGATGTAAGTTCCAGATTCGCTGATCAAAACCCGCAAGATCACCTTGCCTTCCAAGGCAGCTTCCTTTGCAAAGGGAGGATAAACCAATGCCTTTTGAAGAGAGTCCACGTTGAGGGGCTTTGGTTCCTTGTCAAGCTGCATGAAATCATTGGGCTGCGGTTCCCGGGGCGACCATGGCTGGGCAACCACCCAATTCGGCGACGTGAGTAGCCATAAAAAGAAAATATGTTTGATGTTCATGCAATTGGCCAATTTGGGAGTTCGTAAATCTACCCACAAGTTACGCAATGGGCATGAACTCCGCAAATGTCCCTGAATATCAAGGTGCAACTATCCTTGCAAATCACATTTTGCCAAGCAAATGGGTACAGCAAGTGTGGCTAAGTCATGCAGGTTTGCCCAGCAATCCTCAATCCGTGAGCAACTCCAAATGCTCCAGATTCTCGCGGGCTTTGTCGATCGCCTCCTTGGGAATGTCGTTGTCGCTGATGTCGAGCGACCGCAAAGCCTTCATTTTCTTCAAAAAGCCAGGCACGGAAGTGAGTTGATTGCTGCTGATTTCGATTTCTTCGAGGGAGAGCATCTTGCCGAGTACGCTGGGCAGCTCGGTGAAGTTATTGTCGTTGAGCTTGATGACGCGCAGGCTTTTGAGGCGCACGATACGTGCATCGAGACTACTGAGTTTTTGATCGCTCAGGTCCAGGTGCTCGACGACGTCGGTGGTCGTGAGCGCCTCTTCCAGCGAGGTGAAGACTTTGTCGCTCGCAGCATTGTCAAAAATGATCGGGACTTGCACGATGGACTTGATCGGCTTGCCATCGACCTTGGCAGGCTTGAATTTCAAATCGCCGATATGCGCCAATACCGCCTCAGAGAGCAGCATCGAAGGCGACTCTGTGATTTCAGACTTGGAGACCTTGCCATTGGGATCGACCGTGACCTTGGCCACGACGCGGCCATGGGCACCCGCACGCTTGGCTTCTAGGGGGAAACCTATCCTTTGCTGCACCTCTTCGAGGTTCATGCACTCTGGTGGGGTCTCGGTCTGGGCATAGACCTGGCTGCAAATCAATGCCAAAGCAGCAAAAAGGAAACTCAGCGTCGTTTTCATAGACAACAAAGATAGTGGTTTTGGGGAATGCACACGACAGCCCGATTGCAAGAAGCGTACCAAGCCTGAATTTCCAATCAAATCGTGGACAATCATGCCGATTCCACAGAAATGGCCATTTTGTGATGCGATCATGGGTCGCAGCTGGACATGTCCTGCTGCGACCCACCATCAATGCCAAC
>JANORP010000369.1:0-3324 GCA_031415375.1 Bacteroidota bacterium
TGCTGCCACATGGAGAGATAAAATTAATAAAGATCTTGACTATAGTGTAGGCATTAATTTAACCAGTAATAAAAATAAAATTGGTGCTTTGGCACCAGAAATGGTAAAGTTTTCAGTGTCTAAAGTTGTCTTTTCGTTCACATCCCTGAGGCGCGGCATCCGTTTTTTTGGCCCTTGATTCATTTGTCTTGTCTGCCCCGCGCAGGCCATCGCAATGCTGATTTCCAATGCGATCGGATTGCCTTCGTTCACTTTGAAAATAACCCCATGAAGAAAGTATTTACGACACTCTGCCTGACCGTTTTTGCACTTTCGCTCTTTGCACAAAATGGTCCTGGTCTGTTGATTTCTGAAATTCTAGCCAATCCTGCGGGAACCGACTCGCCTTTTGAATTTGTGGAATTGGTAGCGACCCGCACGATCAATTTTGCAACCACGCCCTATTCAGTCGTGGTCTGCAACAATGGCACCGGCACTGCTGCGGGCTGGGTGGTTGGCGGAAGTATCTCGTATGGTTTTCAGATCAATGCGGGCACGGTCAATGTAGGAGATGTCGTCTATGTAGGCGGCAGTTCCATGGTGGCGACAGGCACCATTTTGCGCGCCATCCAGACTGGCACTACCAATGGCGATGGTTTCGGTAATTTTAATACGGGCGGTGTCGTGGGCAATGGCGGAACAAATGCTGACGGAATTGCAGTCTTTGACCTTCCCATTGCCTCCATCACCAATGCATCTGTGCCCCAAGATGCCATCTTTTATGGTACCTCGGCTGGGACAGCGCTGGTCAATAGCGGCCTAGATGGCTATCAGCTGCCGATCGGCGACCGCTACGCAGGCGGCAAGCTCCAAACCACAAGCTTCCTCGCCCCCGATCCTGCATCTGCACAGTTTCTCCAAGCCACGGGTACATTTAGCCCCATGCAAGGGAGCTTTAGTACCGCACGTACTTGGGCCAATGCGGGCACCTTTACCGACCTAGTGACAGCGATCACGCTTTCCAATGCCGCTGCCCCCGCTACCGTGGCTTTTGCGCTCACCAACCAAACGGTCAACGAAAGTGTCGGAACCGTGACCATCACGGTCAATGTCACCAACCCCAACAATGCACAAATCGTCGCGCAAGTGGCTGCACTCCCCTTCTCGACCGGCACCAATGTCGCCGACTATACATTGAGCCCCAGCACCTTGGTGATCCCTGCCAATACCGCTGGAGCACAGACGATCACGCTGACGATCGTGAACGATGCCTTGGCGGAACGCGACGAATACCTAGCACTCGCATTCACCTCCTTGACGAATGCCACTGCTGCCGTCGGCGCGACACATTTCCTGTATATCAAGGACAATGACATCAGCGCGCCCGCTGCCACCAACGAGCTCAGCTTGAGTCTCCTCAATAGCTATTCCAACGGTAGCGCCCCCGCCAATTCCGCAGAAATCGTAGCCCACGATCCTGCGACCCAGCGTCTCTACATTGCCAACAGCATCGGGGCAAAATTGGACATCGTCAATTTTACCAATCCTGCGGCCCCGGCGGCATTCGCCTCGATCAACATCGCGCCCTATGGCAATCTCAACAGTGTTGCGGTGCGCAATGGCATCGTCGCCCTCGCGATTGAAAGTTCGACCAATCCCCAGGATTCAGGAAGCGTGGTCTTCATGGACGCAGCGGGCACATTCATGAACCAAGTCAAGGTCGGCGCCATGCCCGACATGCTTACCTTCTCCCACAATGGCAACAAATTGGTCGTGGCTTGCGAAGGCGAACCCAATGCGACCTATACACAAGATCCCAATGGCTCCGTTTGCGTCATTGACATTCCCACCAACATTGCATCCATCACCCAAGCAAACGTCAACTTCGCCAACTTCACCAGCTTCAATGGGCAAGAGGCCGCCTTGCGTACTCAAGGAATTCGCATCTACGGACCAGGCGCCACTGCTGCGCAAGATTTTGAACCCGAATACGTGACCATTTCAGACGATAACCTCACGGCTTGGGTGACCTTGCAGGAAAACAATGCGATTGCCAAAATCGATCTAACGACCAATATGGTCACGCAGCTCATGCCGCTCGGCTTCAAAGACCATGCCATCGGGGCCAACGCCATGGATGCATCTGACGTGACCAGCGGCATCAACCTTTCCAATTTCCCTGTGCGCGGCTTGTACCAACCCGATGCTTTGTACCAGTACACCATCGCTGGGCAGCCCTACCTCATCACCGCCAACGAAGGTGATGCACGCGCCTACACTGGTTTTAGCGAAGAGGCAAACTTCTCAGCACTCAACCTCGACCCTGTCGCTTGGCCCTTCGCGGCCCACATGAAATCCAACTTTTTCCTTGGCAAGCTCAAGACCACCAATCGGCTGGGCGATACCGACAATGACGGCGATATCGATCAAGTGTATTCCTATGGCAGCCGCTCCCTCTCCATCTGGAATGGCACCACTGGTGCCCAAGTGTATGACAGCGGCGACGACTTTGAGCGCATCACCTCCACACACCCCACCTTTTCGACGATCTTCAATGCCAGCAATAGCACAAGTGCTACGCCCAAAAACCGCAGCGATGACAAAGGCCCTGAGCCAGAAGGGGTGGTGACCGCCCAGATCGATGGCGAATGGTATGCCTTTGTGGGTCTAGAGCGCATCGGCGGCGCGATGATCTACAACGTGACCAATCCTGCTGCACCTGTTTATGTCGGCTACAACAACAACCGCAGCTTTGCCACCAACGGACCCGATCGTGGCGCAGAGGGCATCATTTTTATCCCAGCTACTGCTTCTCCCAATGGCATTCCCATTTTGATCTTGGCCAATGAAACATCGAGCACCCTCACCATTTTCCAAGTATCGACCTGTGCCGCGCTCACAGGTGTCACGGCCACGCCTACAGGCAACACCAGCATTTGTGCAGGCAGCAGCCTTACGCTCAATGCGACATCGGTGAGCAACACCACCTACCAGTGGTTCCTCAACAACAGCCCGATTCCCGGTGCCACGTCCAATACCTTTGCGGCCCAAGCGGCAGGCGAATATGCCTTGGGGATCGTTTCAAGCACCAATGGATGTAGCGATCGTTTGCCAAGTGTCATCTTGGCCGTGAATGCATCGCCCACCGTGACCGCAGGCAGCTCGGTCGCCAGCCTATGCGCAGGCGGCACCGTCACGCTCAACGGCGGCGGCGCAGTCAGCTATGCCTGGACAGGCGGCGCGACCAACAACACGCCATTTGCCCCCACGGCCACCGCGACCTACACGGTCACAGGCACCGACGGCAATGGCTGCACCAACACCGCCAATACATCCGTGACGGTG
>JANORP010000370.1:0-4644 GCA_031415375.1 Bacteroidota bacterium
GAAGACTACCGCGCCATCTTGGCAGCACTCGGCGACGCAGCCACGCACCAAGTGATGCACGAACGCATCGCACGGTGGGCGCAACAGGCACCGCCATTGGAAGACGAGTCAGCCAAGACCACGCCACCTGCTTCAAAAGGGCGGCACAAGCGCCTATTGCCATGGGCGATTGCGGCTGGGATTGCCCTTTTGATCATGCTTGGCCTTGTTTGGTCGAATCGGCCCACGGCATCGGAACGTCTTTTTGCGAACTATTTTGAAGCCGATCCTCGGTCGCGCTATACCCTCGGAAGCCACCAAGGCGATCCCGCCATGCGTGCAATGGCAGCCTACCAATCCCAGGATTACAAAACAGCAATCGATGAATTCACGGCAGCACTCACCGCTGACCCTCACAATGATACGCTCCATTATTTCCAAGCCAATGCCATGTTGGCGGAAGGGGAATATGAGCTTGCCGAGTCAAGACTCGCAGATCTGTGTCGCGGGCCAGCATCTCCCTTTGGTACGATGTCTTGCTGGTATCTTTCCTTGGCAATGGTCGCGCAAGGGAAATATGATGCGGCCCATACGCACTTGCAAGCCATGGCAGCTGACGATGCGCATCCCATGCAAAAATCTGCACAAGCGCTCCTGATAGCGCTCGGGAAAGGCAATCTCTGAACGGCTGCACATGAAGAATACCCGCCTTGCAAAAATGCTTTTACTGCTGCGTCCTGCGGAACGCCAACATTTTCTACGTTCCATAGGGAGTCATCCGCCCGCTTCCCAATCGATGCAGACACGCCTCGCACATTTGATCGTACAGGGCATGGAAGGCGAAAATCATCCTTCCACTGCCGACCAATTCCCAGAAAATGAAGCGCTCTGGCAACAATTGCGGCCTGGCGAGACCTTCAAACCCTCCTACTTCAAAAATCTATTGTCGGATGTGCAGGCAGATGTCGAACAATTTCTCGTGCAGCAGCACCTTGCCGCACATGTGAACGTCGCAGACACCCTGTGTCTCAAAGCACTGCTCACACGCGGCGCCTCCTACGATTTGCTCACCCTCCTTTGGCGCGCGGCCTTTGCCCGCCTCAGTGCTGCAGATGGCGCATCTTCACAGCAGCCTGCTGAGAGACAACAACTCTGGGAACTAGCCTTGGCCATCGAGCGCCGCAACCCAGATCGCCGCCGCCTGAAATCGGCAGCGGCAAAGGACGAATGGCCGCAAGATCCCACAACAGCTGTGGTACAAGCGCTCGACGAGACCTACCTCATCGCCAAAATCAAGCTCGCTTGCGACGACCTGCTCGGCGGGCAGCCGGCTGTTGCTTCCACATCCACAGCCCTGTTGCCATTGGCGCAACTGCTCGCGCCACTCCAAGGCATAGACCTCTCGGCGACACCGCTGCTGCAACTGCACCTACAATGTTATCAATTGCTGATGCATGGCCAGGGATATGCGGCATACAAGATGACCTTGCTGGAAAGCAAGCTGCCCCTGCTAGAGCGCTTTTCACTCGTGATCCACGCACAAAATTATTGCATTTGGAAGGGCAATGCGGGCGACCGTGCCTATCTTCAGGAATATGTGGGGTGGATGGACTATCGACAACAACAAGGTTTGCTGCTACTCGATGGCCAATTGCCACCCAGCGAATTCAAAAACTACATCACCGCCTGCCTCAAACTGGGCGAACTCCCCAAAGCCAAAGATTTTTTGAGCCGCTTTGGCCCTCAAATTCATTCCGATTTCCGTGAAAAAGCAATTGCCTTCAACGAGGCCCATATTGCTTACAGCGAGGAAAAACTATCAATCGCACGCAAAATACTCGCCGCCCATCCCGTACTCGACCAATATGACGAACTCGACTGGCGCTCCTTGCAACTCAAAATTCATTGCGCGCATGCCCAAACGACGCATGACCAGGAAGATCTTTTCGCCTTTTTGCACAGCTTTCGCAATTTCCTCTACCGCACCAAGATCTTGCCGCCACCCCGTGTGAAAGCCCACTTGCTCAAACTCTCCTATGTAGAGAAAATCTTCAAAAACCCCAAGCCCACAAGGCTCAAAAAGCTGCGGGCCGAAGTATTGGAGCATGAAGGGGTTGCGGATCGGGAATGGGTAGCTGGGTTGGTGGGGGTTGGGTGATGCTGATTCAGAAGAAGTAGCTCAAGCCCAAGCCTCTTTTCATTTGACAACCCACAATTTGTCCATAAAATATGAGGATGCGTCAATCAACTTGGTCCACAGCGGAAAAGATGCTATTGACCAAAAGAAGTTTCGCAAATCAATTTCATGAAAAAGCCCCATTATCTTCCCCGGCTGTTGATGTATCCACGAAGGATACTCTGAAGTTCTTTCGCATCTTTCCGCGTGAAATTTTCAACGACAATTGATTCATTGATGGTATGGATATGAATATTGGAACCCCAAAGTGTATTGTTCACACTTACGCCAGTGATGTGGGGGATAGGAATTACTTTTTGATGGTTGTTGAGCAGCAGTTTTCCTCTCCTGCGCCATGTGAGGGCGTAGTTGTCCACCTCAATCACGTCGGGTGTCAACACGTTTGCTCCTTTGACAATGCCTCTCGAGACACTTGCCTTGAAAATTCTACTTTCCATTGGTCTTCAATTATTTAAAAAGTACTCTTGACTATTCGTATTAGATCCAGGATTTCCGAACACCTACCAATTCGAAATCAGCCTAACTTTGGGGGACGTCCCCTTGGAAAAGTCGTAAACATCCAAATGGTCATAGTGATCATTAAACGCTTCCCTTCCAAAAAGAGAGTCGATTCTGGGAAACCCCTCGAAGATTTTATAAGGTGTCTATATACTTGAAGCAAGTAACCAAACCTGAAAATCGGCCCCAAATTGCCCCCGTCTCTTGAATGTCCGCTCGACAATTCGCATCTTTGACAAGGGGACGGGCCAAGGTGGTGGTTGTGGAAACTACCCCGTTGCATTGGACATGCAAAGAGACACCTAAAGCCTTTCCCCACATTTCATCTCTAAAATGTCCACTTCACAAAATGTCATCACCATCAACGTGGGAGACCACGAACCCAGCGACTACCTAGCTAGGCTGCATGAGGCAATCGGAACTACCAAGATGCTCGTTTTCGAGCGGCGAACCCTAGACCTAGACGAACCCGAAACCCATGCGCTGCTTATGCTCACCGACCTGCAAATGAGAATCGTGAAAGGGGTGGTAAAATGAGGAATGCGGGGCCAATCGAACGGCCCCGCATTTGTTTTTGGTGGTGTATATTGCGGTGTGATTCAACACTTTAAACACAAAAATATTATGCCACTTTACAACGTGATCGGCACCGAGAGGTTTGACGAGGAATCAAACACCGTGCGCGAAATTTACGAGGGTCGCTTCCTTGGAATCCTTGTCGTGAGAAAGGAGTTCATCCACCCTGTCGAGGAAAAGAGAGCAAGAAAATCGGTATTCGAACGAATTGAACCATTCCAACGGCTTAAAAGCCATTAACGAAACTTTTTCTTGCTTACTGGCGGTTTATAGCTTGTTTTTGTATCCGCAGCCTTCTTACCGTGAAAGCGTTCTTTTTCCACATTACTCATCCATTCTACTATTTCCGCCATGTTCAAATCGTACTCTTTGCCGTAATCCTCTTTCAGTTTTTCAAATTCTATTTCGTCTTTTGCGATATGCTTTAATTGTATCACGTGCATGGCTTTTTGCTGTGCCAAGATTTCCATAACGTTGAATAATATCGCATCCTTGGTAAAACCCATAATATCCTCCTTCCCCGACATGGGGGATTAGTTACCGTAAATTGAAAAAGTCAGTACCTTTGGGGTACGGTTTAAAGAACTCGAAACGGTTGGCAAGGGTCGAATTTTGCCGACCGTTTCATTTTATGCCAAGCTAGTCACGGTGGCCCACATGTCAAAATGTGTGGGGCCAAAATCAAGGATTCAACGTATATTCGGGCATGGAGGATAAGAAACAGGGCGGCAAGCCCAAGGAAACGAACCCCAAGCCCAAGGAGGGCAAGGGGTTGGAGAAGTTCAACAAGGGTCTGGACAAGATGTTCGGCCCCAAGAAGGGTGACGGCTCGAACCGTACTTAGACCATCCTTGTTAGGATCGAGAAGAAAAGTTTCTCGGTACGGTGGTTGCGCCTGAAACTGAACTCGTTCAGGTAGTTTTGCAGGTACTTGCGGCTAACGCTGGTGTGCGTGCCACGGATAGACCGTTTCAGGATGCTCCAATGCCCGTCAATAGTCTGTGTATGGTAGTGGCCGTTCGGCCCTGCAACGTGCTGTCCCTCGGAGTGGCACACCACATGGTGTTCGGCGACCTCATTGTGCAACTTGTTGTAGCCCTTGAAGTCGTCGGTGTGTGCCACTGCATCCTCGGTGGTGTGCATGACGATGATCGGCATTAGCGTTTCGGCCTTGCGGTTCTTCACCACCTTGGTAACGATGTCGCCACCACGCTCGACCATGCCGAAAACACAAGGGCGGTCGGCACCCCATCCACGCTTGCCACTACGCTTTGCAGTATTTTTTCCGCCAAAAAGCGACTCATCGATCTCGACATCGCCTGAAAGCACGACCTCGCCACTCTCATCCATCATGCCACGGATCACATGCCCGATGCGGAAAGCCGTCTTGTAGG
>JANORP010000371.1:0-1775 GCA_031415375.1 Bacteroidota bacterium
GGGCGTCGCCGCTACGGGCGGGGCAGGGCGAAGGCCACATAAGCATCCCCCGACTTTGTACCCATCTTGCCTCCGCCACAGGCGACGACCACGTATTGACGACCCTTTACCGAATAAGTGCTGGGTGTCGCGTAGCCTCCAGCAGGGAGCGCGGTTTGCCACAGAACTTTCCCGGTGCGCTTATCGAAAGCGCGGAACTTCTCATCCTTCGACGCTGCGATGAAGATCAGTCCGCCCGCTGTCACGATAGGTCCGCCGTAATTCTCCGTGCCCGTCAGCGGCACGCCGCGCTTGGTCAGCTCCGGCACTTCGCCCAACGGCGTCTTCCAGGCGTATTCGCCCGTGTTGAGATCGATGGCGTTGAGCGTGCCCCACGGCGGTTTCACGGCGGGATAGCCGCTGGCGTCGAGGAAGCGATTGTAGCCGGTGTGCGAGTAAGGAACGCTGCCGAGCGCATCGCCGCCGGCGGTCTCAGTCGTCGTCCGCGCGTCGCTCGCCGTTCCGAACAGATAATCCACCACCGCCCGCTTCTGCGCCGGGGAAAGGAACGCGAAGGAAGGCATCGTGCCCTTGCCCACCTCCAGCAGTTGCAACACGTCGGCGGGTTTGAACTTCTGCTCCACGCCCACGAGCGTCGGCAGGTTGCGCAGTGGATCGCCTTTGCGCTCCAGCCCGTGGCAGGCGGCGCAGATTTGATTGTAGATCTGCTGCCCGGATGAAAGCGGCGCTTCGCCGGCCTTGGCCTTGGTCTCCACCATCGTGAGAATCCACGGCATCTCGTTGCCGTTCACGTAGAGCACGCCACGCCCGGGATCAACCGCCGCGCCGCCCCACTCCGCGCCGCCGTCGAAGCCGGGGAAGATCACCGTGCCCTCACGGCTCGGCGGCGTGAAGGGCCGGTGCGGACGCACGGCCTTCAAGCGCGCCAGCACCGCTGCGTGCGCCTCGGGCGAAAGGTCGGTGGCTTCGGCTTCCGTAAACTGCTGGCGCGAGAACGGCACAGGCTTGAGCGGCACCGGCTGCGTGAGGGAAGCCACCTCTCCTTGCAGATCGGAGGGCGGCACGGGCTGTTCCTCGATGGGGAAAAGTGGCTGACCATTCTCGCGATTGAACACGAAGACATGCCCGGACTTGGTCACCTGCGCCACGGCGTCGATCTTCTTCCCGCCGTGCTTCACCGTGACGAGATTCGGCGGCGCGGGCAGGTCGCGATCCCAGAGGTCGTGATGCACGAGCTGCTGATGCCAGACGCGCTGGCCCGTTTTGGCGTCGAGGGCGATGAGGCAGTTCGCAAAAAGATTCTGCCCGATGCGGTTGCCGCCCCAAAAATCAAACGCCGCCGAGCCGGTCGGGCAGAAGACGAGGCCGCGCATTTCATCCAGCGCGAAGCCGGTCCAGACGTTCACGCCACCGATGTATTGATAGGCATTCGGTGGCCACGTCTCGTAGCCGGGCTCGCCGGGGTGCGGGATGGAGTTGAAGCGCCACGCCAGTTTGCCGGTGCGCACGTCGTAGGCGCGAATGTGTCCGGGCGCAGCGGGCGCGGGGCCTTCGCCGAGGCGCATGCCCATGATCAATAGATCCCCAAACAGCACGCCAGGTGTGGTGGATTGCAGCGACAAGCCCGTGACGTCGCGGCCGAGGTCGCGCTTAAGGTCAATCGATCCGCCGTCGCCGAACGAGGGAATGCGCTTCCCCGTCGAGGCATCAATCGCGTGCAGGAAATGATCGTTGCCGTAGAGGATGCGCCGTTCCGCTCCGCTGCCCCAATGAAC
>JANORP010000372.1:0-2051 GCA_031415375.1 Bacteroidota bacterium
TTGCAGCGACTCGGGGCCACATCCGACATGGTCGAGATTTTCAAACTGAAACGTATCGTGCACGACCTCGACTGTGCCATCCGTATGGCGGAGCTCGAGGCATCCCGACGCCGGGTCGCGATCGTTACCCTGATAGTGCAAACTGGCTCGATCACCAAAAATAGCAATGTGGACCTGTTTCGGAACGGGTGGATCCGAGTGCGCATTGCCCGGCAGGAGACAGGTCCCGGACACACTCAGCACCGCCAATTCATTTGTATTATTATTATTATGACTGGAATCGTTGTCACCAACATCATCACCAACAACATCGTCCGTGTTCCGGCACCGCACCGTCGCCGCAAACGAAGTGTCGGCCCCGGTCACTGTGGAGTGTGTGAGCGTGGCAAACACGTCCACGGGTTGCAGTTGCGGACAAATGTGATAGAGAAAGGCCCACAAGTGACTGGACTGTCCCCAGGCAAAGTCATTGCCCAACATGCCAGGAGACGGTTCGTTCCAGCCGCGACAGGCCGGATCTTCAAAAATCCACCGCAGTGGGGACACCAAAAAGGCCGATACGTGCCGCACGCGGCCCAGTTGGCCCGTCACTACAATGTCACGCGCCAATTGGGTTTGCGTCCGATAGTTGGCCGAATGGTTGATCCAAAATTTGGATGGGTCTGCTGTGGCGTTGTTCTGGTATTTCTGCACCATTTGGTAGAGGTCCAGGGCGTGTTGAATGTCGGTCGTCATGGGCTTTTCCATTAAAATGTGGAGCGGCCGGGACGTGGTGGTGGTGGTGCTGTTACCCGTGCCGCCGTCGACTTGGTTCGCTGTGCCGAGTCGTCGATCCAGTTCTTGAAAGAGTTCCCGACAAACGTCAAAGTGAGTGGCGTGGGGTGTGGCAATGACAACACCATCCAACTGGGAGCCTATTTCTTGTAGCATGGCCGCTGTCGATGGGTAGACTGGAGTATTGTACTTTATCTGCAGCGCGGCGAGCGATTCCAGATTGGGGTTCAGATTGGAACAGGGATGCGGAGAGGGATCCACAATGGCTACCAGCTCGGCGTCAGGATTGTTGTGGAGAGCTGGCAAATGCCAACCTTCTGAAAAGAATGTAATGTTATTTCAGCGTAGTAGAATGATCACAAAGAAAGATGGACAGAAGAAATTAGATTTTTTCATAAGTAATTTGTCACAGGAATATCGATTGCGAATCACAATCCATACAGCAGATCTTACGAGACCACCAGCCGGCGCCGATCACCGCAAGTTTCGCAGTCTTTCGATCAGTCATCTTTTCTTCGGTCCCTGCAAGCTGCTTCCGCGACGCAGAAATCTGTAGACGAAAGGATGCTGTGGAGTAAGTACAGCAGCAGGTATGCTGAACTACTACGTAAGGTTGCAAATTGCACGCCGGCTCAACGGGTTTGAAACGGAATTGAGACGCTCGTCCCTCACCTCAATAAGTGCAAACCAAAATTCTGAACCTACTGAAAGAATGTATTATGTTCGTGAAAAATATATGCTTGCTAAACTTTTACTGTACTTCGTAAAATCTGCCCTAAAAGAGCACTAACACTACTTGAGATGACAATACAAGGAACACACACACACCAATGCGTGCGTGCGTGCGTGCGTGCGTGCGTGCGTGCGTGCGTGCTTTCTAGCCTCTAGTTGTCCAGGTCAATGATGTAGCACGCAGGACCACTTTCACCATTGTCATGGGCGCTGACAACAACCGTACTTCCGGACATGTCGACCCGATACCCAAATGCACCATCTAAAGCACTTTTGTTAGCCACCAGATGGCCTTTTTCGCTCCAAGTGAAACCAGTTTTCGAAAAGAGGAAAACAGTTCCGCTGTTGAATCCACTCTTGTCGTGTCCATCAGCACCAATGGCAATGGTGTTGCCCGAGATGGCCACACTGTCGCCAAAACCATCCCGGATACTTCCATCGTCCGGGGCCAGTGTGGT
Source organism: Bacteroidota bacterium (assembly GCA_031415375.1). Taxonomy (GTDB): domain Bacteria; phylum Bacteroidota; class Bacteroidia; order J057; family JADKCL01; genus JADKCL01. Next base: position 1,965 of record JANORP010000372.1, read on the forward strand.
CTGCAGGTACCACACCCCCGCACGGCGCTCGTAAATGAACGCGGCACCACTGTCCACTCCATTATCATCCGTGTCGTAGGACCGCAT
>JANORP010000373.1:0-16271 GCA_031415375.1 Bacteroidota bacterium
CTCGTTTGCCGGAGGCAAATGGTCGATCGTCCTTCGGCCAGAGGCCTTGGACTCGATCACCTGACAAGAGCTTTTGTCATTCGATCAAAAGGTCCCGCAGCAGCTACGGAATGGTCACTCGATATGATGAGTCTTGAGCAAATACTGGTCAAGTTCCAAATAGCCATATTTCCTAATATTGTTTCCTATGCTGCTGATTGGGCAGAGAAATCAGTCATTTTTTTACCCGCCTGGGCTGGGGATTGGTTTACCTCACAACTTGTGGGAAAAGCATGCAACGAAAGTGGAATGCTCCCCAATACCAATCGGGAAGCATTTATTCGCCTGCCCTCCCCGACACTGCGTATGCAAGTCTAAAGGCCAACAAACAGGGTATTGCATGTGGCTGCCGAATTTACCTTTGCTGAACACGGGGTCTTGCACCCAAACGAAACGCCCTCGGTGGTCATGAGATCGTCTGATTTCGAGGAAATTTTTGTCCCTTACTTTCCCAAAAGATTGCCCGCAAGGCTGCCATAGGGGTTTGGTGCATCCATGCAACGCGTGCCGGGCACCATGGCTACTTACAATCTAGGCATTCTTCCTTGCCTGCATCATCCAGCCACGCCCTGATCGCCTTGGTATCGACGGCAAAATTGGGAGAAGTCACGCTTTCGAGTGCCTGCAACGACACACGGGCTTGTTGCAATTGCCCGCGCCGAATCAGCAGCAGCACTTCCAAACGCAAGGTTTGCTCGGTGTAGGCAATATTGCCTGCAATTTGGAGGTCGGAAACGACGCGAAGTGCGGCGCTGTCTTGTTGCAATTGGGCGAGCGCCACTGCTTTTAGGTACAAGTCATCCAAGTTTTGCAGCGAATCGGGGACTACAGCCATCAGGTCCACAACCGTTTGAAAAGCTCCCTGTGCGTATGCGGTCGCCAAGGCACGTGTGCGTGCTGCGCGCAGGCTGTCATCTGGCGAGCGCGCCAGGTCAAAGGCGGGCTCGGCATGGAGATGGATCGCAAAAAGCTGCTGCGCCGACAAGCGCTCCTGTGGCCGAGGCCACAACAAAGCCAACACGACCAGCAGGCCAATGCCAGCTGCCACGCCCACCCAAGCCCAAGGAATGCGGCGGCTAGGCGCCCCCGCCTGCACGATGCCCCTCATGCGCGCCCGCAAGGCGATGCCCTCTTGCTGCAACAAGGCATCGCGAACCTCCTTCCGAAAGGCATACTCGGCAGCCAAAGCAGGATCCTCGTTGCGCCGCTGTGCAAATGCCTGCGCATCGGCAGCCGAAAGCTTGCCCGCGAGGTCGTCGTCGATCATGTCATCCCATTCAGTCATCGTTCAAATCCATTTTCTTGCCATCGTAAAGATTCCGCAAACGGCCCAAGCATTCAGATTTTTTGTTTCTGACGCCCTGCTCGCTCGTGTAGCCGAGTAGCTCCTTGATTTCCTTGATCCCCAATTCATTCACATATATCATGGTCAAGACCTCCCGGCAACGCAAAGAAATCTGATCCAGCAACCGCAGCAGCGGGCCACGTTCCTCACGCAGCAGCGCGTCGGGCACCTCTAGAGCGGGCAAATCGAGGTCGGCAGGCCAATCCACAAGGGGCACTTCACGCCGCTTGGAACGTAATTTTTTGAGCCAGAGGTTGCGCGCGATTGCAAAAAAGTAGGTGTCCCACTTGGCGGTAAGCTGAAAACCTTCCTTTTTGGCATTGTAAAAAACGGCCACTAGACAGTCTTGCAACAGCTCGATGGCCTCCTCTTGGCTGCCTTGGTTGCGGCAGGTATAGGAAACGAGGCGAGCGCGATTGCGTTTGCACAAGACCTCCAAGGCCTTGTTTTCCAAGGCAGTATTCCCTGAGCGTAGCCAATGGAGCAATTCTAAATCGGTCATGCAAGCAACTGAGTCCCCACACAAACCTACGAAATGTTGCGGGTATGGCAAGCCATCGCCTCAGCGCCTACGCCCCTTTGCGATCGTTTTCAGGGGTATGGGGATGCGATTCGGATTCACGAGGGTCAAATTCCAAAATTTTTAATGGCAAAACAGTTCGAATCCGCTGAATTTTACCTGTCAAGCTGCTAATGTTTGCAGAACGACAAACATTAGCAACTGATGAGCCTATTTTGATCCAAGATGACGCGGGGAAATCTATCTTTGGCGATTGGGGATAAATCGAAAGCTTCTCTGCCTATGTACGCCAAAACGCTTGTCTTCAGGAAACATGTATCGCTCATGGTATGTTGGATCATTGCATGTGCCACCATCGTCGTCGGTCAAGCAGCCTCCGCGCCATCAGCTGCGCAAAATTTGTGTTCCAGCAAGATGGCAGCGCTGCGCTTGGCATCCTCTGAGCACCGGCAGGCTGATGTCTTGCGCATGGCGCACGATTTGCAGGCCGCATGCACAAGTGGCGCCTCACACTGCCCCTCCTTCCTGCTTGGCGAGTTGCATAACTTGGCTGCCCGCGCACAAATGGCGCAAGGGAGGCCAGATTCGGCCCTTTACCACCTCACCCAGAGCTTGCAGCACCTTCAGATCGACTCCTGTACCCATCGGGTGCTCCTTGCCTCAGACTACTTGATGCGCGCAGAGGCACTGGCACGCATGGGCGACATGGAGGCATCCCGCAAAGCGCTGGAATTTGTCGTCGATCATCTGGGGGACGAACCCAGCATACTTGCGGAGACCAATGTGAACCTCGGCAACATCTGCATCATGCAACAAAACTTTGGGCAGGCGCGACAATATTTGCTTAGTGCCAAGGACTTAGCCATCGCCGTCAATGGCCCTTCACACCCCGTCGTCGGCAAATGCCTCCACAACCTCGCTTACATAGAAGGTCAATGCCAGAATTGGGAGAAAGCCATCGCTTATACGCGGCAATGCTTGATGATCAAGGAAAACGCCTATGGGCCTGAGCACCCCGCGCTCATCACCACCTACATCAACTTGGCCACCTTCCTCTCCGAACAAAGCCAGTTTGCAGAGGCGATCATCGTTTCTCGTCGTGTAGAGGCCATTTGCATCCAGGCCAATGGCTCCTATGACTTGCAACTACGCCCCATATTGCTCAACCTCGCTAGCTATTATCTTGCAGCACGCAATCGGAGCGCAGCAATTGCTTGTGTGGAGCGCTGCTTGGCCATCCAGCGACTTGCCTTTGATCCACGCGATCGCGATGCCACCAAAGTCTATCTACAAGCCGCCGATGTTTTCATGGAACTTGGCCTGATGCCGAAGGCCCAAGGTTTCCTGCAACAAGCCGCCACCAACCTTCACTACGACCCACGTCGCCCATTTGCCTTTCAAGCCATTGATGACCAATACGATTTTGGCGATTTCCTTGCTTGCCAACAAAAATATTATCGGCTGCAAGCAACGCAGCACCCGAAGTGCCTCGATTCACTGGAGCAATCCCTCTACCAAGGCATGGCGTTTTTTGAATGGCGGATGCTCCAACCAGCAGGCAGCGACGACCGCGCCGTTAGCACAGCGATTGCCTTTCCCCTGTTTGAAGCCGCGCTCAACCATCTCTATGACCGCGATGCACAAGGCAATCTCGCCCGCATGTTTGAGATCATGGAGCGCTCCAAGTCCAGGCTGCTCCGCGAGGCCATACAGCAATCCCAAGTCGCTGACTTTTCTGGAATCCCAGACTCGATTTTGGACCAAGAGGCTGCCCTCGACCAACGCATCACGGACCTGGAGACCGAGCGCTATACGCTCGGCACCTCGCCAGCGCCACCCACGAGCGCTCAGCTAGCCCAAAACGCTGGCGCATTGCTCGCGGCCAATAAAAGAAAACTGGCCTGGATAGAGACGCTCCATCAACAATATCCTCGCTACCACCAATTGCGCTATCAGTCCGCAGTGACAAGCCTCCAACAACTGCAAGCCTCCCTGCCACCCAAAACCACCTGGATCGAGTACTTTGAAGGTGACACGACCTTGTTTGTGATCACTGTGAGCGCAACGGCGGCGCAGGTATTGCGCATGCCCAAGGATCGACAATTGGCTACCTGGGTTTCAGACTTTCGCATGGGCATCTTGGGCTACGGTGCAGTTGCCGACCGCGTCGGCAATCGCTACGATGCCTACAGTCAGCAATATTGCACCGCAGCTTACGCGCTCTATCAGCAATTGCTTGCACCATTTCAAAATCTGTTGCACAAGCACATCATCATAGTGCCAGACGGGGTCTTGCACTATCTGCCCTTTGATGCTTTGCTCACGGCCCCGCCCTCTAGGCCAACCGATTTTGGCCACCATGCATACCTCATCCGCAGCCATGTCGTGAGTTACCAAAACACTGCAAGCATCTACCTCCAATCGCAAAAGGCAATGCAGCCCAACAAGCAGCCCAAAGTGCTCACGGTCGCCCCCACCTTTGGCGAGACATCCCGCCCAGGTATGCTCGTACTCAACGGGCGCTCGGCGCTCGGCCCACTGCTCCACAACCTCGATGAGGCAACGGAGGTGCAAGGCATTTGGGAGGGCGATCTTTTAAAGGGCGACTCGGCCAGCTTGTCGCAATTTCAGACATTGGCTGCCGACTATGGGATCATCCACCTGGCCACCCATGCCAAATCAGACGACCAGGAAGGCAATTTTTCCTATATCGCATTCACGAATCCCAAGGGGGTGGAAGCAGGCAAGCTTTATGTACAAGATCTCTTTGGTTGGCAGTTGAGCGCCGACCTCGTAGTACTGAGCGCCTGCGAGACGGGCCTGGGCGAGTTGCGTCGTGGCGAAGGGATGATCAGCCTTTCACGTGCCTTCACATACGCAGGTGCCCGCTCGACGGTGATGAGCCTATGGGCCGTCGATGACCTCAAGACCAAGGACTTGATGGCAGACTTTCATCGATTCTTGAAAAAAGGCATGCCCAAAGACGAGGCCCTGCGTGCCGCCAAGCTAGGGTATATTGAAAAAAACGCACTCCCCCACCCTTATTATTGGGCAGGATTTGTAGCCGTCGGCGACATGGCCCCGATTGGGGGCGATGGCAATCCCCTATTTTGGCTGGCATTGATTTTGATATGTGTAGCGGTATTGTTGCTGGGTTTCAAGGCAAAATAGGATCACTTCGTATCCGTCATCGGGGACAGCACTGCGTCAGTAAATGATTCCAAGGGATCTTGAGGTAGCCCCCACCCATTGGTCGGCGCAACATGCCGAGACAGTGCGCCTCTTCGCGAACGATGCGGTTTTTATCGTGCTACCCCTTGGAGCATCTGGAGCGCTCTAGGGCACATCCGAGAACCCACAATCTATAAACTGTCCAATTTTTCCCAGGTTGATTTTTGGCCAAGGGATTGAAATTGTTGCGGCGATTTTCTTGGTTTTGATTGTGGATCGGGCTGCGCATGGGTTTCCATCCTCTTTTTTGAGGTTTGGTCCATCGCGCATCCAAGTCCTTCTGTTCGAGCATGTTTTGCTCCCATTCCAAGCCCGGCGGCGTTTCGCCCGCCTTGATCTTGGCATTCGGGATGACAGGTGGGTTTGTCATTCGATCAAAAGGCAAATCCCATTTGTGTCCACTCGGGATGACCAAGTGGGTTTGTCATTCGATCAAAAGGCAAATCCCATTTGTGTCCGGTCGAAAAGACAAGAAATTTGGCTTACTGGTCATCATCCCGATAGACATAAAAAAAAAACACATGACACCATTATGTTTTCCCTGTTGTGGGTATGAAGTATAGAAGGGTCTAGGAATGTATGGCGATTTAGGAGAACAACGCTCCTAAGAGCTTGCCAATAGCCCCCTGTTTTGCACAAAATAGTATCTAATTATCATTGGGAAATCATTTGAATTACTGACGTGAATTAATTCTAGCTACGGTGTGCAAGGTCATGCCCGCATACGGCGCCTGAGGATCATTCTTTTGCCTCATGTGCATACCTCCCCTTTCGCCTCAAGTTTGAGAAACAAGCGAAAGGTCGATGTAGTGGAAGCCAAGCCGACATCGAAGTAATGTTTTGGTGAACAATTATTCAACTACGAAATTAAAAAACATCAATTATGAAAAAACTATTCTTTCTTGCCATTCTGCTGTGTATGCAAGTGGCATTGTTTGCTACAGTCAGTTGTCTGCCCTTCGCCCAAAGTGCAGCCACCAATACGACAATTACGATGGGCTTGCCGACCTCGCCGAACTGTGTCAATCCTACTTACACAATTAAGATCCGCGCCTTTGGGTCTTCCAATCCTTGGCAAATTGCTAGTGCTTCGGTATTCAATTCCAACGGTCGATGGCAAGCAGGCGTCTATGCCCTGCAACCCTGCACTCAATATGAATTTTGGGTCGATGTCTATTGCAATGGAAACATAGAAGGTGGTTGCATCAATGGGTTTCCATTTTCGACAAGTTGCCCCACCTTGGACTGCTCAGGCATCGTCCCGACCAATATCACCACCACATCTGCGGCACTCACCATCGGTGGGTTTGACAATTGCAGAACGGGCATCAATCAACAGATCGAGTTTGTGGTCGAGTGGCGTCAAGTGGGAACGGTTGCTTGGACCTCCCAAAGTATCGTCACCACAGGCAATCTCGCTTTGCTGACCAACCTCACGCGCTGCACATCCTATGAATACCGCATCAAAATCAAATGCAATGGCGTCTATACAGGTTGGTGTGCAGGTACTCTGAGCACCTTGTGTGTCGATTGTAGTGGCGTGGTGGCGACAACGATCAACTATAATTCGGCAGTCTTTTCACTCAATGGCTTTGATGATTGCCGCACAGGTATCAACCAACAACTGGAATTTGTCGTCGAGTGGCGCAAAGTCGGCGCTACCGCCTGGTCTAGCCAAGGTCTGGTTACCACAGGCAACATCGGCTTTCTCAACAACCTTGAGGATTGTACCGATTATGAGTTTCGTGTGTCTGTCAAGTGCCAAGGTGTATTTACCACTTGGTGCACAAGCACATTCAAGACCAAATGCGTCGATTGCTCGGGCGTGAGCGCAATCAATATCACCAACAACTCCGCCGTAGTGACCCTCAACGGCTTTGACAATTGCCGCACTGGCCAAAACCAACAGATTGAGTTTGTCTTGGAATGGCGCGAAGCGGGGACATCTACTTGGACGTCGTTGAGCCTAGTCACCACAGGTAGCATCGGGTTCATCAACAATCTGCTGGCCTGTACGCAATACGAATTCCGGGTCAAGATAAAATGCGATGGCGTCTATGCACCATGGTGCACAAGTACATTCAAAACGACAGGTTGCCCAGACTGCTCAGGCGTGGGAGTTACCCAAGTCACGAATACCTCGGCAATAATCTCATTGAATGGCTTTGACCAGTGCCGCACTGGCCAAAACCAGCAAATTGAGTTCATCCTCGAATGGCGCGAAGTTGGCACTGCTACTTGGACCTCATTGAACCTTGTCACCACTGGCAGCATCGGATTCATCAATGGTCTATTGCCATGCACCAATTATGAGTATCGCGTGAAGTTCAAATGTAGCGGCGTGTACACCCCTTGGTGCTCAGGTGGCTTCAAGACTACCGGCTGTGTGGATTGCTCAGGTGTAGGCGCGATCAATATCACCAATACTTCTGCCGTCGTGACCCTCAATGGTTTTGACCAGTGCCGCACTGGCCAAAACCAGCAAATTGAGTTCATCCTCGAATGGCGCGAAGTTGGCACCGCTGCCTGGACCTCATTGAGCCTTGTCACCACTGGCAGCATCGGGTTCATCAACAATTTGGAACCCTGCACAGACTACGAATTCCGCATCAAGGTCAAGTGCAACGGTGAGTATGGCCAATGGTGTACCTCCACTTTCAAGACGACTGGCTGCGTCGATTGCACGGGCGTAGCGCCTTACGATATTACCGCGACCACTGCGAAGATTTCGCTCAATGGTTTTGACCAGTGCCGCACAGGTCTCAATCAACAAATCAACTTTATCCTTGAATGGCGTTCCGTAGGTGCAACCCTTTGGAATTCGCTGAACCTTTCGACGAATGGTAACATCGGCTTCCTCGGCAATCTACTTTCGTGCAAGAAGTATGAGTACAGGGTCAAATTTCTCTGCAATGGCGTGTACACCGCTTGGTGCAAAGGCAGCTTCACAACACTGGGCGAATGCCCTAAGGATGATCCCAAGGGCGGAGATTTCAAAATGGAAGCCACGGTTGCCGCTGAGCAGTTCTCAATCAAAGCTTACCCGAATCCATTCTCTCAGGAGACGACTTTGGAGTTTGCCTTGGCACATGAGGAGCAGGTCTCAATCATCGTGCACGATATGCTGGGCCGCAAAATCTATGAACATAGCGGCACATTTGAGCAAGGGATAAATATGCACAAGATCAGCGGCAATAGCCTTCCTGCTGGCGTGCTTGTCTATACTTTGAAGACCGCAAGCCAGACGGTAAGTGGTCGCTTGATCAAGCAATAAATTTAACTCAATCAATTGAATGCGAAGCCGTTCCCTTAAGTGGGGCGGCTTCGCAATTTGGGCAAGGGCTTGTTTGGAATCATCGCGTGAAAACACGGGCATCGCTCGCCTTCGCTTCAAGAACATGCAAGGCCGCGAAGTTGCGCTCATGGATGACGCTGGTCTCCACAATGTCAAAATCAATGTGCCACAAGACCCGAAGGCAGGCATCGAAATTGTCGCCCCCGTCCACCCCAATGCTGGATTTGTGAAGCTCATCGTACAGCAATCTGTAGCGATCTCCATCAGTCAACAATTTCCAAGGATCCGAATGCATGGCCGATGGTCTTGCGTTCGGATCTTCTTTTTGTGGTGCACCTAGGCGCGCCATTGCTGCTCAAAAATAATTTCGGCCATCGTTAAACCTTTTCCAAACCATCAAGTCTATCCCCCCAAACGCGCGTCTTTCATGAAAAAAACACTACTCCTCGCCATTTTGTTCGCACTCACGCTCGCAATCCGCGCTCAAAGTCTGTATTTCCCTCCCAGCATCGGCAGCACATGGGACACGATCCAACCCAGTAGCCTCGGTTGGTGCCAACCGCAGATCGACAGCCTGTACACCTATCTCCAGGGCGAAAATTCCAAGGCATTCATTATCCTCAAGGACGGGAAAATCGTGTTGGAGAAGTATTTTGGGACTTTTACCGCCGACAGTCTTTGGTATTGGGCTTCTGCAGGCAAGACCTTGACGGGCTTCACGGTCGGCATCGCGCAGCAGGAAGGCCACCTGAACATCGGAGACACGACCAGCGACTACATCGGCACAGGCTGGACCTCGGCAACCTTGGCGCAGGAGGAGAAAATCACCCTCCGCCATCAGCTCACCATGACCTCGGGCCTCGATGAATTGGCGGCTGGTGACCCCAATTGCACCCTGCCCTCCTGCCTGCCCTACCTCGCCGATGCGGGCACACGCTGGGCCTACCACACGGGCGTGTACACCCTGCTCGACAGCGTGATCGAGTCTGCGACGGGCATGACGCTCAACGCCTACATCAACCAAAAGATCAAAATCCCAACGGGCATGACGGGTTCCTTTTTCCAAAGCGGCTACAACAATCTCTTCATCAGCAAGCCCCGTAGCATGGCGCGCTTCGGCCTGCTCCTGCTCGCCCGTGGCAACTGGAATGGCAATCCAATCCTCACTGATACCAGCTATTTCCACGACATGACGCACCCATCGCAGGCGCTCAACAACAGCTATGGCTACCTTACCTGGCTCAATGGCCAGTCGAGCTACCTCCTCCCCTATTTGCAAATCCCGATTCCAGGCTCCATTTGCCCTGCCGCCCCAGCCGATATGTTTGCCGCCGTCGGCAAAAATGGGCAGCTCATCAGCGTCGCTCCCAGCCAAAACCTTGTCTTCATCCGTATGGGCAACGCCAGCAACAGCGCCGACGTCTCCACGCAACTCGCAGACACAATATGGCAGCACATCAATCGGCTTGCTTGTGGTGCGACTGCTTTGGAGGGTTCTTTGGAGAATGGTTTTTCCGCATGGCCAAACCCCGCGATTGATCGGGTAAATTTGGGTTATTCGCTGCCAGAAGCTAGGGTTGTGACGGTGGAAGTAGTGGATTTGCAGGGCCGCGTGTTGCAAAAGATCATGCTCAATGCATCTGAAACAAACGGAACACTCCAAATAGAATTGCTTGACAGCTTGCCAAATGGCTTGTACTACTTGACCTTGACGCAGGAAAATCGCCGCATCGTGCGCAAGATTGTGAAGGTGGAAACGCGCTGAAAAGAAGCAACTATTTGCGTTTAGGCCCGTCGGGAATCATCTTTTCAGCCGAAAAGGTAACGGGCCATGCCTACTCAGTATTATGATGAATTTTTCGGGCTAGCCCGATCTTTCAATCCCCAAAAAAGAATCCCCCTACCGCAACGGATACCAAACCTGCGTCTCCAGGGCTTTGCGGCGGCCGCCGCCTTGTGGGCCATAGTTGGTGGCGAGGTAATCGAGGATGATGGGTTCGTTGCCGCCGAGGTCGCCTAGGTTTTGATTTTTTTGCATCCAGCGGATTGTAGTTTCCCAGCGGTCGCGGCTCAGGTGGTTTTGGGTGATGAGCTTGCCGGAGTGGCAGTTGGTGCAATTTTGCTTGACGGTGAGGTAGCCGTCGGCGGCGATGAGGCCCGACTGTGCGTCTTTGCCGTCGATGACGAGCAGGGTGCTGTCGATGGCTGCGACGCTAGTGCTGTCGCTGCCTAAGGCACTTGAAAATCGGCCAGTCCAGGAGGCGGTGAGCAAGAGTGTGCCCGCGACAAGCACGACGCCGATGGCGATCACGGCCACATGGATATTGCGCAGAAATTGATTTGCAGGATCTGGGGTGGCAGTCATTGCGCTGGGATTAGGCGGTCACCATGACGGCGATGCGGTGAGTGGCATTGTTGAGGTAGCCGCCCGGATTCCAGCCCGGCACGACCATGGGTTGCGCGATGCCCTTGCTGTCGGTAGCGCGGGCCCAGATTTCATAATATCCCTGTTCTGGAAAACGGATGCTCGCCTTCCAACGCTGCCAGGCGAGACGGTTGGCGGGGGGAGACAATACAGAACGCTGCCATGTGGCACCAAAATCGATGCTCACATCGACGGCGCTCACGAGCAGGTCGCCCGCCCAGGCGTGCCCCCGTAGCTCCAGCACCCGCGAACGCGCAAAAGTGGCCCCAGTGGCGGGGTAGGTGATGATGGATTTGACGGGCATGGACTCGATGATGTCGAGCATGTCGTCGGGCACGGTGGTGCCGGGAGCGACAGGGAATCTCGGCATGCGGTAGGAGTGGCCGCTCATCTTGGCGCCGTCGTGAACTTTATTGCGCACCATGAGCTCACTGAGCCATTTGCCAGAGACCGAGCCGGGCCACCCGCCGACGACGAGCCGCAGGGGATAACCATTGGAAAGGGGGATGTCTTGGCCATTCATGGCCCAAGCGATCAGGGTTTCGTCTTCGAGGGCTTTTTTGACGGGAATGCCGCGGGAGATCACGGCTTTGCCCGTTTCTCCGCTCAGGTGGGTGTCTTTGCCGAGGAAACCGATATACACTGCGTCACTTTTCACGCCGGCGTAAGCGAGCACGTCTTTGAGTCGCACGCCCGTCCAGCGAGCGCAGCCGATCGCGCCAAGGCCCCACTGCAGGCCTTGTGCGGGAGGATCAAATTCCTTGCGGCCATTTCCACCGCATTCCAACATCAATTGATAGGTATAAACCTTGAATTTGGTTTTGAGTTCGGCGAGGGAAAGCACGGTTTTCTTGACGACCGATTCCCCCGATATCGTGAGTGTCCAAGTGCTGACTTGTGGCGCGGGGGGCATTTGGCCATTGTTGCGCACAAAAAAACGATCTGCCGGCGTCACCTCATCGTCGAGGAGATGCGGCGGCGTTTCCATGTTCCAGGGCTTGTCATTGAGCACGATCAGCCCCGGGTGCTTCCCTTTCAACGCGTCAGGCAACTCCACATTGGCCAATCCAATCGGCGCAAGATCGGCAGGAAGATGCTCGCCAAATACAATCTTAGAACCCAACAAAGCCCCAAAAGTCGCCAAAGCGCCCTTCGTAATAAACCCCTTTCGTGAAATGCCCTTCGAGGTATCCATTTCCATTTCCTAATTTCCCAAAAAAACACAAATCAATCCAACTGCTAACTGCTAACTTTCAATTCATTGCTTCCAAATCCCAAAAACCAACTGCCTCCAAAACCCCTTGGGAAACCGCTCAATTCCTGGAAAACCCAATTCAATATCTCTGCCATCATGCGGTATGCGCGCGGTGCCAAACATCCAGTCCCAGACGCTGAGGGTCAATCCAAAATTGATCCCGTAGGGCTTGTCGGCGGGCAAGGTATGCGCATGATGCCAAATATGCATCTCGGGGCTGTTGAAAATGTAGCGCATAGCGGGTGCGAGGGCAAGGGCGCCGATGACGATGCCGCCGATGCTCGTCGCGAGACAACCATACCAAGTCGGCTCGGGAAACAGCCCGATCTCAAACGCATTGGCCCCGATGGCCAAGCCGATAAGTCCTCCAAAAATGCCACCCGACAAGCGTCCATTCACCGTAATATTGGCATGGTTGAAGTGCCCGACAACGGTGCTGAACATGTAGAGCGCAAAGAGGTCCTTGACGCCAAAACCAAGCATCGAGAGGGGTATGAATTGTGTGAGTTTGTACACGACGTTTTCCATCCAATGGTAACGCAAATGTCCTGCAAAGCCCATTTCCAAGATGGAATGGTGTACCTTATGGAAATTCCAGAGCCACTGCACACGGTGGAGCAGTCGGTGCGTCCACCACTGCAAAAAATCACCCACTACAAACAAAAGCAAGATTTGCGCCCAAGCCGGCCATGTCTCCAAGTGGATGGCCACAATATTTTTCAATCCAAACAGCCCGATGAAGTCAGAAAACAGCTCCACGCCAACCTTGGAAAGCCCTGCAAAGACAATCAGCGAAAACAGGAAATAATTGAAGTACATGTAAAATGCATCCAGCCAAAAGTCATTGCGCAGTCGCGGTTGATTTACCCGCCAAGGCTTGATCAATTCAGCCAAGAAAAAGAGCAGTGAGATTGCCGTAAGCCAATAGAAATAATTTTCCCAGCCAGGATGCGTCACCTCATGCCACAAGTAGTTTGCGAAACCTGTATAGCCATCCTTGAGGGCTTTGACGTAATGTTCCATATCAGGGAAAAATTGGCATCAATGGTTGATTTCCAGTTACAAAAGGCAAAGAATCGGATTGTGACCACTCCTCCCATGAGCCATCGTAGTTGCGCACCGAGGGGTAGCCCAGCAATGCAGACAAGACGAAGGTCGTGTGGGCAGACCGCACACCCGAGTGGCAATAGCAGATGATTTTCTTGTCTTTGGTGATGCCCTTGTCTGCAAACATTGCCTGCAATGTTGCAATGGACTTCAGTTGCGTGCAGCCATCGCGTTCACAAGTCGCATCGGTATAATTGAGCAAGATACTTCCAGGGATATGGCCGCCTTTTTTTGCGCCCGCCTTGACCTTCAGACCAGTGTATTCGTCTTCTGTGCGCGTATCGAGCAGCACCACATCGGGATCATTGAGGGCAAGCAACACACTCGACAACGATGCATAGTGGCTGCTGTCGCCTTTGCCTGGAAATTGAAATACCGTAGCTGCGAGCGCCAAGGTGTCTGTCTCCAAGGGAAGGCGTGCGGCCTCCCAAGCCTTGAGTCCACCAGCGAGTAGTTGCACATCGGCCTTGCCTGCAAGTTGAAATATCCACCACAGATTGGCGGCATCGGCATTCATCTGTCCATCATACACCACTACGGGGCGATCTGCGCGTATGCCCAAACGCCCAAACTCGGCCTCGAGCTTATGGCGCGGCGCTGTAATGCTACTGTAAGAAAAGTGCTCGTCTGCCAAGGCAGGCCGCCAGATATTGACCGCGCCAGGTATATGGCCGAGGCGAAAATCGGTAGCAGGACGCACGTCGATGATGGTGATGAGCGAGCGATCCAATTGCAGCAGAGAATCCAAACCCTCGACTTCCAAAAGGCCACTTGCAGGCGCATATCGTTTCACAGGCGCGGCACATGCTCCCAAGAGCACGCACAAAAACAAGCCGCTGCAAAAAATCGACATCCGCATGGAGCGAAGATAACAAAAATGTCGAAGGCAAAACCGATCGGGGTGCCCTCGGGTGTACGACAAATTCGATAAATCCAATAATTGAAGCGGGAGCCTCTGGCTCCTACGCTGACGGAATCGCGAGCCTCTGGCTCGCGAATCGAATAGCTGCTCCCGCTCCCTGAGCAGGATCGTAAACCCGTATCTTCTGAAAGGGCTAACGCATGAAAATCGATCTTCGCGTAAGTGCCCCCCAATCATCGACCATGAGGAGTATTGTCCAAACTTCGCCTGGCTCTTATGAATGTAATAAGGATGAACCGTTCGTCGGGCCACCCCCCCCCTTGTGGGGAGGCCCAACGAACGGACGAAATTCCTCCTCAAATTCCATTTGCAGTTGCCATCGCTGATCATCGATTTGAATGCCATTGCCCCACATCCCGCATTGCGGTTTGCGATTCAAATGGCAATTTCCGAATGTTGTGTAAAATGTCAGCGGCTACTCAATGGGTTGCCGAGGGCAAGCGTTGTCATTGCCTCATTTGCATTTCCAATCCATGAATTTCGTTGCCATCGATTTTGAGACCGCCAACAGTAGCCGTAGCAGTATCTGCTCACTCGGTGTGGCCATCGTCGTCAAAGGTGAATTGATCGATACGACCGAAATATTGATCAAACCGACGCCCAATTATTACGATGGCTTCAACTCGGCCCTGCATGGCATCTCAGATCGCCATACCCGCGACAAAGGCACTTTTTTGGAGCAATGGCAAGACCTCAAAATCTATTTTGAGGGCATGACTGTCGTGGCGCACAATGCCTCGTTTGACTGCAGCGCCTTGCGTGCAGTGCTTGACATTGCGGTCTTGGACTATCCCGATTTTGATTACCATTGCACTTATCAGCTCGCAAAAAGGACGCTTCCCTATCTTTCCAACCACAAACTCGATCAAGTCTCAAGGCATTTCAACATTCGTTTGAAGCACCACAATGCGGAGAGTGATGCACAGGCAGCGGCGATGATTGCGATCCGCTTGTGTGAGCAGCACAATGTAGATTCCTTGGAGGCACTCTCGACGGGGCTTGGCTTCAAGGTCGGCAAGATCATGAGCGCCACCAATTCTTACAAGCCCTTTTCCAAACGCTGAATCCAAGTTCCAAGCGCATTGCAATTATGCCTAGTTTGCGCAAAGAATATCCAATCGCTTATTTCCAATGGCTCACAAGACGTCGCAACATATCCTCACCACCTCCGGCAATCTCTTGGGCCTCTGCCTGATCATCGTGACCTCTTTGCACCTCACGAACAAAACCGAAAACAGTATATTGGATGAGTTGGCCTAGTTCTTCGCCCTACTGCTCGCGCTATCGACCATCCTCTCCTTCCTCTCCATCCGCGCACAAAAACCGCTTCAGGAAATACAATTGGAAAGAATCGCCGATGGCCTTTTCATGGCTTCCATCGTCGGTATTTTGGGGCTAGTGGCATCAATCATGACCTTGTTTTGGTTGATATAGCCGATACCGATTGTCACAATCACCCCACAACATTGACGTTTTTACAGGTCATTATTGAGACAATCTGTCCTTAACTTTGGCTTGTTACATTTGGGAAGTGCCTTGAATTGATCATCCAAAAATGAAACCCAATGCAAAAAATCACACCTTTTCTCTGGTTTGACGGCAATGCCGAGGAGGCCATAAATTTCTACGTCTCGGTTTTCAAGCATGCGCGCGTCGTGAATATGTCGCGCTATGGCGAGGGCGCCCCACTACCCGCAGGCACAGTCATGTCGGGGACTTTTGAACTCGAGGGGCAGACCTTTATGGCCTTGAATGGCGGCCCCATGTTCAAGTTCACGCCAGCGATCTCGCTCTTGGTCAGCTGCGAAACCCAAGCTGAAATCGATACACTTTGGGAAAAACTCACTGCCGATGGCGGTGCAGCTGGGCAATGCGGCTGGCTTCAAGACAAGTTTGGACTCTCGTGACAAATTATTCCCTCAGCAATGGCGGTGATGATGATTGAACAAGAAAAGTCGTCGTTCCCTGCCACCGTGCAAAACATTTACACATGCACATGACTTTACTCTAAAATACAGCATTATGAAGCCCTTTTTTATCATCTCTGGTGTCATCCTCGGTATCACGGCCATCTCCCAAGTCTATATCATTAGAGTGTGTAACAATCTGGGGGAGACCAACAAAAATCGCTG
>JANORP010000374.1:0-5540 GCA_031415375.1 Bacteroidota bacterium
CATCGGCATTGTCGATCTCGAAGACATGACGCAGCGCCAACCCATCCACATGGAATTTTTCATCGACCTAGAATGCACCCCCGCCCAACTCGCCTACAAAAACGGCCCATTACCGCTCAAAGTCGGCCTCGCAGACAAGAACTGCTTTGTGTATCGGGCGCTGTGAGGGGCTGAGCTACGAATGCTGGGTCTGGGGACAGACCCCTTGCTACCTAGGCGGAACCTGTTCGATTGAGGCCAATTGGCTACCCCTTTTGCGAAGCCCCTAGCTTGCAGGTCGCAGCAAAGAATACGTGGACCGCGGTTATTGCAGCGGCTGTCGCTAGCACCAGATGCCAAGCCTCAAAAGGCATCGGCCACCTGCGTGATTCAGATGATCAAACCCCTTCCAGAAGCACAGCACGCTGCAAGGGGCTATGGCATCGCGAAATCAACTAGCCCTAATCCGCCGCCAAAATCGCAGCCAGAGGTTTTCCCTCAGCCTGTGATTGCACCCACCCTAGAATCAAATCGCGCGCACTATCATACCTGACCAACCCTTCTGTTTTCTTGATCTTGGTCAGGAGTTTTCGCCAAGCAGCAGGCTGCTGCACGGCATCCAGATTGGAAACACCTTTCAGGCCCAGCAAAAGCAGATCAAGGAATTCGCTCGTATTGGGCAACTGCTTGAGCGCGCGCCGCGCTGCACGAATCTCGTTCAGGATATCCATTTCCTTTTGCCTGCCATTTGCCTGGTTTCCTTCTCTTAAATCCGAAAAGGAAACCAAGACCCGTAAAACAATTGCCTCACTCCATTTGTCGTCATGCAGATTTGCAATACGCTCCTCATCAAACCTGCCCAGATACTTGCCAGCTTCCTTATACATGCCTAGCACGAAATAGAGACGTGCAAAACTCATATAGAAGATTTGCAGCCTTGGCCGATGCGTCTTCAGCGTCACCCAAGCTGGCTTTCGGTTAAATGCCGCTTCAATCTGCAACGCATTCTCCCATTCACCCTTCGACAGGAAATATTGAAGACGGATGTAGGCCGTATTTTGAATCGATTCCGCCCGCGCATCAGGCGTGGGGCCCGACTGCTTTTCCAAAAAATCAAGGGCTTCGATGAAATCTTCGGTTTTCCCTGCCGCAATGCTCGTCGTCAGAAAATTACTCAGCAGCTTGATGTGCTGCACATTGCGCTCCCTTGCAAACAATGCCGCGCCACGCCACAATAGATAGACCGCATGATGGTGCTCCCAAGCCCGTGTGAGGTCCCCCTTGATCCAGTCATAGAGCGCATGACAAAGGTGGTGATTGGTCTTGGCTTCGATCGAGGCTGTATCCAGCGCCTGCAAAGCCGCGAGATCATCCAATTTCTCAGACAATTTGGCCTTCAAATCCTTATCGGGATTCGCATTGCGCCGCACATACCCAAACAACTCCTCTCTCAAAATCAGCAGTTGGCAATTAAGATGGATCAAAGCACCCACTTCCCCGATGCGCGCCAAAATCGCATGCAATTCCACCGTCTTGTCCTTTTCTGCGTGCTCATTCAGCTGTGTACGCACCAGTTTCAGCGACTCTAGCAACAGTTCATAATATTGGCACTCCTCAGCCAGCCCCAACGCCTTTTCCAATTGGTGCAGGCTCTGCCCAAAGAGCAGCTTGCTACGCAGCAAATGCGCTGCCTCGATCGATTCCCTGACCTGGAAATCCATCGGCTTCTCCACCCCTGCCCGCCTGCGGTGGCTACGCAACGCATCCAAGATGAACTCATACAGATAGACCTTCATCTGAGGAAAGGACTTTTCATAGCTTGCCCCCGCATGCACTTTCAAAAAGGCCTTGTCTGCAGAATACTGCTTCGCAGCTAGCAAATCATCAAACAATGCCATATACACCATCGAGCCATCCTTGTTGGCACGTTTCGCATTCGCTTGCACACGATCGCGCTCTGCCTTGTCCAGACTTTTTACCAAGAGATACAGATCATTTACAGCCATAGGGTCGTTGACAGCCAAATGGGCATTTTGCATGTAAATCTAGTCAAGGAATCATCGAATGCAACCAAACAACTCGCTTTTGGAGCGGCTTCACGACACGAAATAGAGACTTCATTTTTCAGAATCCTCCCAAAAGTGGTTCGTTTTGACCCACTCCCATCGCGCTTCTTTGCAACAGAATCCTCGGCATGGTGTCGCGGAACCACATCTAAAAAAATCAATGTATGGCTACCTACGCACTCGACGACTACAAATTGCGCTTCAATATGAGCGGCACGATTTTCCACCTCGAAGTCCTCAACCTCAACAACACCTTGGTTGAATCCTACGACCTCATGCTCAGCAGTTCCTGTGTCACCCTCACGGTCGTGAGCGACGACTACGTGATCGGTACGGGCACCACCATCGGCAACGACGAGGAAGCCCACAAGCACCAAGTCGGCGGCAGCAACACCCAGACGTTTGCCATGGCCACCCTCACCGGAATCGGCATCATGGACCTCAGGGACATGGGCCGTCAGGGATCATTCACAGCCAGTTATGACCTTGCCTGCTGCACATTGCGCATCGATGGCAAGAGTGGCACCTATCCCTTGTGGATCAAAGTCACCTCCACCGATTGTGTCACCATCGATCCTGCAAGCTAATGCACCAGCGATCCACACCCATCGCCCACAATGCGCGCGCAGTGTCGTCGGTCTATGGCAAGATCGATCAGATCTTGCTCGCCATCGACGGCGACTACCAGTCCGTCGAGCCCTTTCGCGTAGAGAGTTTCTACAAAGAACTTTTCATCGCCTTTGCAGACCGTGTGTCATTTGTCGTCATGGGGCATTTCGGGCACGGGGCCGAGGAGCGCCTGCGCGAGACACTGCAACGCGAGGGCCTCGACCCCGAGCTCGTGCAGGTACACACACCCCTTGCCGACAACGCGGAGCACGAACTTCGCCACCAGCAAGGCCCATTTGTCCAAGACCCCTTTGTGGTCATGGAGTCACAACATGGCGAAACCCTGCTCCTCGAACCCTACCGAGGGCAGCTCAACCAAAACGCCTTTCTCGCAGAGCAATTTGCAGACGTCACAGGTTTTGCACTGTTGCCCACACGTTACCTGCTAGAGGGAGGCAACATCCTCATCGGCGACGACTATGCACTCGTCGGCCGCAACCTCTTGGAGCGCAACCGCCAGAAATTCTTTGCCGACAAGGATCCCAAGGAAGCAGAAGCCATCATCACACGCGACCTCAAGCGTGCCTTGGGAATGCGCTACCTCTTTTGGATCGGCAGCGACACCGCACTCCAGCATCCCTTGGCAGCACAATGGGCAGGCCCAGAGGCATTGCAGCCCTTTTACCACCTCGACCTGTTCCTCACGCTGGGCGGCAAGAGCAAAATGGGCGACGAGATCATATTGTTGGCCGAGATCGACACAACCTCCTTTGATCCCCAGCCCACACCCGCGCAATTTGTCGCCATCGCTCATCTCAACGCAGCCCTCAAGTCCATCAAAGACCAGTTGCAGGCCTACAGCGACAACCATGCTGGCCCCAGGTTTCTCATTGAAGAGATTCCCATGTCGGGTAAGATCAACGGCGAGGGCGATCAATTGGACTTTGTCCCCTACTCCTACAACAATGCCCAGGTCGAATGGTACCATGGCGTGAGCCGCATCTACCTGCCCTCATTCCCCAACCGCCACAGCATCGAGGATCGCCTACGTGAAAACCTGCCCGGGCTAGGTTTTAACCGCATCACCTTCATCCAATACGACATGGAGCAATTTGCACTGCGCAAAGGCGGCCTTCATTGCCTCACAAAAGTATTGCGTCGTAGCGCCTACTAGCAAAGGCGCGCATCCGAGGTATCGCAGGCAATGCCCGCGATACCTCGGGGCCTTGCCCTCCGCAATGCCCCGTCACATATACCCCATCATCATTTGCAAAAAATACGCCACGTAAAAAGTACCCAACACAATATGAAACATCCCATGAAAGCCGCAGCCTTAGCCCTGCTGCTTACGATAGCCTCGTCCCTTTGGGCGCAAACTCCAGCAGCCGATTCACTCACCACACAGGGCCGCATTGCAAACCTCGAATTGATGCGCGACAACCTGTCGCACGAATTGCAATTGCACAAACAAGAATTGGCGAGCGAGATTCACCGCACCAATATCTATGTGCTTCTTAGCATCGCCACCCTGGTGTTTGGAGCAGGATGGATTTTTTGGGGCGTGCGCAATGTGCGAACCCAAGTTGTTTCCAAAGCAGAAGCCTACCTCGATAGCGAATTGAAGAAGCAGCTTCCAGTTACCATGCGCAAGCGACTCCAAGAGCTGTTTGAGCACGTCATTCCCCAAGAAATCGAGCCGTTCCTGAAACTGATCAGGGAAAAAAAGCTGGAGGACGAAATGAAAGCCAGCCGTAAAATTGTACTGCTTGCAGAGACGCTTGAAAGAGGCAAAGAAGCCGAAAAGGACTTTCGTGAGAGCGGATTCAGAGATGTTTCCATCCACCTACCCGAATCAGACGACCTTCCGCTAGCCAATCTATACGTTTTCATTCGCAGAGAACCCAAACCCGACAATGGATGGTCAAAACTGTCGGATACCTACATCAAACGCGTCCTCGATCAAAACCGCAAGGACGACACACGAGGATTCTTTTATTATGGCCCCTACAATGAAGCAATGGATCCCAAGATGCATCCACGTTTTGGCCTTGCCAATATGCCTTCCACATTGGCCCCAAGGATCATCGAACTCCTTTCCAAACCCTCCACATCCGCCAAGCCATGAGCCACACCCACCGCATCCTCACCGAAGTCCTCCAAAAGGTACACCCCAACCAAGTGCCGCGCCAGCAAAAAGAGGCCCTGAACACCTTCAAGCAGGAGGTCACCGTCTTCTTGCAGCAGCACTACCGCATCAACGACGAGCGTGTCGGCGACCCATTTGCAGGCGGCAGCCAAGTCAAGGGCACCGACATGGCCCTCAACTACGACCTTGACCTCTTCTTGCCCTTCAAGCACGGCTTTAGGGGCAAAACACAGGCCATCAAAGCCGACCTGCTCAACGCCTTGCGTGCCAGATTTGAGCAGACAGGCATCGAGGTGCGCGACCAGCGCGTCTCAGTAGGCCTGCGCAAGCTCGTCGGCATGCAGACCATCGAGATCGACGTCGTCCCAGGCATGGAAAAAGCCCCTGGCAGCTACAAGCACAACTCAGAAAACGAGGATGACAAATACCTCATCCTCTACGACCGCGAGTCCTGCACAGAGCGCACCACAAATATTGCGCGCCAGCTCAGGCGCATCAAGCAAGAGACCCTTCACTACCGCGACACCGTGCGCCTGCTCAAAGCATGGCGACACAAAGAAGCCCACGTCATCAGCAGTTACGCCCTTGAGCTCATGGTACACCAAGCCGCCCAAGTCACAGACGCACCCAAGACAGGCGCACCCGAGGTGCTGCTCAAGCACATCCTCAAGCACAACATCGCCTTCCTCGACGCCAATGGCGCCCTCCAAGACATCGGCGCCAACTACCAATGGCCCGAC
>JANORP010000375.1:0-19089 GCA_031415375.1 Bacteroidota bacterium
GCGTTTTTGGTGACCGATGTAGATAAAGCGTTTCAAGCAAAGCTGGAAAGAGATGGATATGTGCCATTATTTTCAACGGAAACTCCAATTTTTCATCGCGCTTTTCCGGGGGGAGTTTCTATATACGTCGTGGGTGCAAAGACATTAATTTTGGATGCTGAGGCAAGAAACAAGGTTTTCCTTGACATTATCAGAAAACAAAACAGGTTGTCTTCAATTTTGAAGTCCTAAAAAGGAAATTTTCCTTGATTCCGCTTAAAACAGCCCATGCAGCGGTCCGCCTTTGGCGGCCAAAGCATCGACGCGCTTGGTCACTTCTGGATCCTCGACCAGTGGTGGCGCATGGTGAGGCTTGATGCGGGCATCGATCACCAGCGGGCCACGACATCCCCAATGTTTGAACACGGTAGAGCTATGTGCGCCGTAGATGTCATGTGAGGGATTGGAGCGGGTAAATGTGACCCAAAGGAAATTGTTGAGTTTGGCGGCAGCAAATGGGGCATCATCGACCATGACGACGAGTGGCAGGCCATCGGGCCATTGCGGGGACTCGAGGTAGGTGCAAAGGCGGGCTGCATCGGCTTGGGCGGTAGGCAGGTCGGTAAATTTGGGGGAACCGACCAACACGATGCCCGGCAAGGCGATTTTGGGGCTTTGGAAGCCATCGGGCAGGGCCGCCATATTGCTGGGCAAGCTGTCGTCGAGCTGCCTGATCGGGACACCTGCGGCGGCCATCACGACCTTGGACCCCTCGTTCATCGCGGTGCCAGAGTAGTCGAGGGTGTCGATGGTGGTGCGTGTCTGGAAATGCAGGTCGCGCGTCCAGTCGATGCGGCGCAAGATGTGCTGGATGAAAGCGCCGATGTCGTGGATGTCGGGCTCGTCCTCGCCTGCCGCGATCATGAGGTATTTGGCGAGGCTGGCTTGATTGAAGCCGAGGATTGCATTGGCGATGGTGAGGATTTCTTGGGGCTTGCGCTCTTTGTAAGGCACATAGCGCTCAGACCCCACGGCGAGCAGCAGCGGGTGTACCCCCGCTGCATCGACGGCGTGCATGGCGCGCAAGCCAGCGATCTCTGTGGGCACCACGGGTTCGGTGATCTCATGGATGAGATGACCGAAACTCGTATCTTCTTGGGGAGGCCGTCCCACTACTGTAAATGGCCAAATGGCATCCTTGCGGTGATAGACCGAGTCCACCTTCATGACGGGAAACTCATGTTGCAGGCTGTAATACCCGAGGTGGTCGCCAAAGGGACCCTCGGGTTTCGTGTAGCCAGTGATGGTGCCGGTGATGCAAAAATCTGCATTGGCGCTGAGTGTATGCCCGTCTTGACGGGTGTAGCGCCAGCGACGACCGCCGAGCATGCCCGCAAACAACACCTCGGGGAGTCCCTCGGGCAGCGGCATCACAGCTGCGAAGGTATGGGAGGGAGGCCCACCCACAAAAATGGTCACTTTCAAGGGCTTGCCTTGGCGCAATGCCTCGGCATGGTGCACGCCGATACCCCGGTGGATCTGGTAGTGCAGACCGACTTCTTCATTGGGCACATAGTTGTTGCCCGCAAGTTGCACGCGGTACATGCCCAGATTGCTTCTCATCACGCCCGGCTGTGCTGGGTCTTCTGAATAGACCTGGGGCAGGGTGATAAATGCACCGCCATCCATGGGCCACGAATGTATTTGCGGCAACTGATCGAGGGTGGTCTTGCCAGCCATGATGGGAGACCTAAACCATTTTTTGCCGGGCAAGGCATGGATGCCCGCGAGGGGTACATTCCAATATTTGAAGGGGTTTTTGAGGATTGCGGGCGGATTGGCTTTGAGTTCCATGACCTTGCGCATGACCGCGAGCGTATCGCGAAACATGAAACGGCTGCGCTCGATCGTGCCAAAGAGGTTGGTGACGGCGGGGAAGGGGCTGCCCTTCACGTTTTCAAACAGCACCGCCGGGCCTTGGGCCTCATACAAGCGGCGCTGCACCTCGGCGATCTCCAGATACGGGTCCATTTCGACCTTGATTTTGACGAGGTGGCCATGCCGTTCCAAGTCATTCACACATTCTCTCAAGCTGCGATATCCCAATTGCGATCTATTTTAAGGCTAAACTCTGCCTTGCCCCGATTGTTGGCAAGGGACTGCAATATCTTGTATGTAGGCGGGTTTTGCAGGATATTTTTGTCCAAGGAGAAGACTTTTTGTGTGTCGGAATCGGCTGCTGGATTGTTGCTGGTCTGGGGGAGGGCAGCTTGTCGGGCCTGCGGGAGCTGTGGCGATCTGGTCGTCGGGCTTTGCTGTAGTCGTCGCTATCCGTTCGTCGGCCCTTCCCATAAGTTGTGGGGAGGGCCAACGAACGGAATTTACAAATTATCTACTTGGCGCGGTTAAATTCTGCGACGAGTTTGTTGTATTGCTCCACTTTGGCGTTGTGCTGGGCATTGAGCTGCTGGCATGCCGTGTATTGCGCGGGTTGGAGGTTGCCTTTGCAGGCTTTCAGTTGCTGAGAGAGGCTTTCCATCTCGGCTTTGAGCGGATGCATTTGACGGTAGATTGCCTGCTGGGCGGGGGCCATTTTGAGGTATTCGGGGCCGTAGGCTTGCGCGAGTGCCTGGTCACGCTGTCGCTGCGCAGCGATGCCTTGGTACAGCTGGGTGCCGCCAAGCGCGAAAATCTCGGGCTTGCCATCGAGTTTGATTCCCCCTGCATAGCGCTCGGGCACAATGCCAATTGCCGTCGGGGCAGTGGTCTCGATCATTGCGTATTCCGAACCAAAGTTGCCGAGCCCAGCGGGCACCGCAACGCCGAGCGCCATGTGGTTGGCGCGTTCCCAAGTGAGGATCGCCAGGCGATAGCCCAGCGATTGCAAGATGGCCGCGAGCAAGATCGTCTTGTCGGCGCACACACCCTTGCGGTCGAGCAAGGTCTCGCTGGGATAATGAATCTTGCCGCCTGTGACTTGGTAAGCCGTCTTAAAATCGTAGGCGATGGCTGTCTGCACAAATGCCGTGGCAGACGCTAGCAAGCCATCCCCAACCGCTGGCATGTCTGATCTACGGATCGCAGCCAACACCGATTGGATCACAGGCTTGTCGGCGGCATGTGTGAGAAACATTTGAAAATAGCGCAGCTTCCAGTCACTCGGCAGTGCGCCGCTGTAGCTGAAACTGCGCGGTGCGGCCACAAACTGCTGTTGTAGGTTGGCGGGCAGGTCGAGGGGCAGACGAAACGTCGCCTCGCCGAGTTGCACTTCAAAGGGGTTCATTGCACTCATGGGTGATCTATGCTGCCGTTGAAACCGAGCGTCGCTTATTTTTGTTTGATGCGTTGTTTGGATGGCCTGCAATTGGGTGCTTTCTCGGATCGGTCATGCTGCACGACCTTTGGGCGCAAACCCGGGAAATATCGGTCGGTCCAAGCCTTGTAATTGTGGGCGTCGGGCTCGCCGTAGCAGGTCTCTATGAGCAGGCGCACTGCTGCATCTTGCACGGTGGCTGGCTGATCTTGCATTTGCGCGAGCAGCACTTGGATTTCAGATTTCAGCTGGGCTTCGTCTGCAAATACAAATTGCAGATAGGTGATTTCATCGTAAGTATTGGTCGGTTTGTGATACCACCACAGCCTGAAATCGGAGGCCAATGCGGCATCGACGGGCTTGCCATTCATGTCCAGGATGAGCTTGGGATCCAGCAGCAGGGTGTCGCGGCTGTATTCCAGTCGGCGAGAAACCTGCACGTTGGCAGAGAGATTCCGAAATTTCACCATCAAAAGCGTGTCTCCTGCCAAGGGGAAACTTGGATCGGCGATGAGCCAAGACTTGCCCAAGAGCAGGTATTTGCGCCCTTGGAAGTGCGGCTTCAATTGGGCAGTAGAGGCAAAGTGCTCCAAGCGGGGCGGATGCGTAGGGGCGACCATGGGGGTCACAAAGCTTGCGGCTGCCCCCGTCAATTGTGCATCTGCACCTGCCAAAGCTTCTTTGGGCTTCAAATAGACCAATCCCGTCGCAGGCTGCCACACGACCACGCCCTTGGAATCGCGTGCAAATGCGATCACATCGGTTCCACCTAAGGATTGTCCGACAGCGAGGGGCTTGCTGTCGGCAGTGAGGCTTACTTGGCCAGCGACGTGCACCACTGTCATTTGGGGGGCCGGGGCTGGCGCTTGCGCCAGCAGACAGGCCGAGCAAGCGACGCAAAGCAGCATTGTAAGAAGCGTATTCTTGATCATAAGCCAAAGATAATGGAGCCTGCGCGGAATCGAAACGGAAAATGATGGCGTTTTTCGCAAGCTAGGCGAGATGGGGGAGGCCATCGTTGCAGCCTTGCGATGAGACTGAACTGCTTTTCCACATAAAAAGGTACCTGTGTGTAAGTATTGTCTGGATTCGCTAAAAATAGTTTGGCGAATGACTGTTGGGTTCCGACTTTTGCCAATTGCAATTTGGACAATAGATTCGTTGGTCTTTGAGCGATGGATTTGGTAGATTGGGTTGCGAGGGTATAGGATCAACAGAAGAATCGTTTTTGAAGTTCGGTATTGGTATGAAAAATGTGATGGTTCGTTGCGCGACGCTGGTCGTGCTGTGTGTGGTATTGGCTGGGTCGATGAAGGGGGCCAATTATTATTGGCGGGCGATCGCCTCTACCAATAACTTCAACGACATTTTGAATTGGGAGACCAGCCCTGGTGGAGGAGGGAGCCCCTCTACTGCTCCCAGCGCGAACGACGACGTATTCTTTCCCGTTACTTCCAATTTCGGCACTACGATCTTCAACGCAATTTTCATGAACAATGGAAATTGCCGCGACTTCAATGTCACATCAGCGACGATTCTTTATTTCAGCGGCAACCTCACAGGCATTTATGGCAACCTGAATTGCCCAAACGGAACTGGGAGTTTCAGCTTTAATAGCCCCCAAAATTTGAATGGTACGGGTAGCCGTTTCATCAACATGGGAACCAGCCTACAGCGCATCACAAATGGCGGTCTGTCCTTCAATAACATCACGAATACGGGTACTTACACCCTGTTGAGCCCGCTCAATACGAATGGAAACCTGATTTTTGCGTCGCAAAACATCGTTTCGAATGGCTTCCCGATCACCGGTGTCGGGATGACGATCACAGGTGCGGCCACCAAGACCATCGATTTCAGCAACAGCCTTGTCACCATCAACACGACTGGCAATGGCGGCTCGATTTTTTTTGATGCCCTCAGTTCGATCACAAACTATACGTTTTTGAATACAGACATCGTGCTCAACCATATCGCCGCATCCTTCAACTCGGGGATCATCATGACAACGGGCGTGCGGATAAAATTTGATGAACTCACGATCAATACCAGTGCGACCTCCAACAACACAGCCTTCATCGAGGCGCGTGGCAGCGGGGTGGATACTACAAGGCTCACGATGCGCATTTTTCACCTCAATTCGCCCAACTTGGCGCTAGGCAGGGCTGGCTTTGTAAACACGAATACGAGCGCACAGGCAGAGGGCATACTCAATGTCGGGACGCTGGAGTTTCTGCGGCCCAGCACCATCGCCAACGACAAGGGCTTTACGTGGAATTTGGACGCAGTCATCGAAGCGCCGATTTGCCGTGGGCAAAGTGCCTTTCTCTGCCAGGGCGCAAGTCCCATGCGCATCAATACAAGCACGCCGATCACGACGACGAGCATTGCCTATTTTGGGAATATCTTTGGGGGAAGTGGTGTCACGGCGAGCAGCAGCTACAACTTGGGCAGCAATTCAGGAGCGATCAGTTGGGGTGGAGCGACGACCAGCACGACATTTTGGTGGGTCGGTGGCGCGGGCAATTGGGATGATCCTACACAGTGGAGCATCATCAGCAGCAATGGCTTGGCACAGACAGCGGCAGGTTGCATACCGACCTTGCAAGACGATGTGTTTTTTGATGCCATGAGTTTCACGGGTGTGCAGAACGTGATGATCGGCGCAACCAATGGGTTTTGCAAAAACATCAGCGTGACGGGCAGCAATCAGGGGTCGCTCAGAGGGGGGGCGCTCATCGGGGCAGTGAATTATTCGGGGAATTTGTATGTGAATGGAGGAGCCAATTTTACTGGAGCGAATGTGATCGGCGCCAACCTGTTTTTTGTAGGCAATGGGATCCATACCATCACCTCGCCCGCAGCGGCCTATCAGAGCCATGCCATCCGCATCATGGGAGGCGGCAGTTACACCCTCACCAACCCCATGATTGCGACGGCCACCCTTGCGATCGGCAGCTATTTCCAGCACACAGGCGGCACATTCAACGCGGCTGGCCAGACCATGGACTTCGCCTATTTTTGCAGCCGCTCCCTGCCAGAGTTGCCCACCAATCTCCGCAACCTCGACATCACCAACACGGAGATCAATACCCGCATGTCCACGATCGTCGCTGGGCGTCGCACAATTGATGTATCCTTTTTGACATCGCTCACTTACGCTGGCAGCCACTTCAAAGTACATGATATCGCACCAGCGACCTACCTGGGCGTGTACCGAGGGAATGGCTCGCCGATCTATCTCAATCCATGTATCCTCAACGATGTCTCATTTACAGCAACGAGTGGTACGCCTACGCTTTCCATCGTAGGCATCGCAGGCAACCAAAATTACGATGTGCAAATTAACAATGTGAATTTTGCCTCCAATGCCACGATTGCTGGCACGAGCGCCGTGGCATCGCTCACGGTGAACAATTACAATCTCAGCAGCGGGCACACTTACTATTTCACCAATACGACACAGCAGCCTTTTTATGTTGTCTCGGGGATCAATACAATCGCCTCGGGCTGCAATGACCTCGTGCGCATCCAAAGCACGACGCCGGGGGTGCAAGCAAAAATCCAAAAGGCTATGCTACCCTTCAATGTCAATGGTGCCATCGTGGCAGATATCAACTCCACGGCTGCGTTGATGAACGTTGCAAGTGGTGTCAATGCAGGCAACAATACCAATGTCACGGTCGGTGCAGGCCTCGGACGCACGATGTATTGGGTGCCTGGACCCGTGACGGGGACTGGCGTGTGGAGCGATGGCACGCGGCACTGGAGCATCGGTGTGAGCGGTGGCGACCCCGCCATCACCAATCCCTTGGGCTGCATTCCTCGTGCCATCGACGACGTTGTGTTTGACCTCAATTCCTTTGATGCCAATGGCCGCACCGTCACCCTCGACATCGATGGCAATTGCCGCAATATGTTGTGGACTGCCGCAGCAGGGGCGCGGCAGCCTCGCTTTCGTGGCGTTGGCACCCAAAACCTCAACGTCTATGGCAGCCTGGAGTTGGCCACGGGCATGCTGAGTCCATACGCTGGCAAAATCTATATGCAAGGGAGCAGCCTTGTCGCCAATGCACAAAGCATCGACATGAATGGCGTGCGTGGCAAGGGCAGCATCTGGCTCAACGGCGGCGGCCGTTATGACCTGCTCGACACGATCTGCATCGACACATTCAGCAACGGCCTCAACCTTGTGCGAGGAGATTTTAGGACAAATACACACGCGATCTATGCCTCGGCGATGCAGCTCGACGTGCGCGGCACCAATGCAGCCGACATTTCCAATTGCAAGATCAGGTTGTTTGAGTCGGGTGTCGGCGTAGCGCTCAATGTAAATACGGGCTATATCGGCCGACACGATGCAACCGGCATCTGGAATGCCACGGGCAGCACCATCCAAAGCGACAAGCGAGCCCTCGTCATCGTGAATACTGCCCCGGTCACCTATGGCCATGTCGTGATGAATATGCTGGGCACCGATGCCGCGATCACGGGCGACGCGGTACAGCGGGTCACATTTCGCAATGTGAGTTGGCTCCAACCCTCGACCCAAGCGAATGGCGGCACTTACATGAGTGGCGTATTTACCATCGACACATTGCGCTATGCCAAGAGCAGCTTCAACCTCTTGCAATCGGGTGGCGTGCGCGGCTACACCGTTGCCGACACGCTTATCGTGCTCGGTACGCCCTGCAATCCTGCCTACATACGCAGTGCGACAGTGGGCAGCATTGCGAGACTCAGCAGCACGCTTTGCAATTTTGACTTCAATTTTGTGAATCTCAGGGAAATGAATGCCACCTCGTGTACAGCATTGCAAAATCAGGCGATCGGTGCCGATGAAGGCGGCAATACCAACTGGACCATCACGGGCGTAGGTGCACTGAGCAACCTCGGCAATGACACCACGATTATCTGCAATGCCTTACCACTCAACATCAATGCCAGTGGCTTTGGCTCCATTCCCGGCATGACCTATAGCTGGAGCACAGGTGCCACTACCAGCAATATCAATACCACGGTGGCAGGAAATTATGCGATCACAGTGAGTTATGGCGCAAATTGCACGGCTGTCGATAATATTGTGGTCACCTGCGCAGTGCCATTGCCGCAGTCTCAATTGGAGTTGCGCGGTGCTGCAAAGGCTGCTGTGAATGCGCTCGCTTGGGAGGCCCGTGCGCAATATCCGCTCAGCCGTTTTGTGGTCGAGCGCAGCGTCGATGGCGATGCCTTTGTCGCGATCGGCAGTGTGTCGCTCCCGACCAATGCGCAGCTTGGTGCAGCGTATGCATTCGACGACACACAGCCCTTGATCGGTACGCAATATTACCGCCTGCAACAACATGGCCGCGACGGCGATGTCGGCTACTCCAATACTGTGGCGATCACGCGCCTGCAAGGTGCAATCGGCGTGAGCTGCTACCCCAACCCCACACAAGGCAGCCTCACGATCAATGTGCAAGGCTTTGCCGAGGGCATCACGGGTCAGCTCTTCAACGCCGCTGGGCAGCCGGTCGCCACATTTGCCTTGGTAAATGGGCAGCACAATATCGACCTCGGCTACCTGCCGAGCGCGCTCTACATGCTTGTGGTGCGCGATGCGCGTGGCGCGCGCAGCACGACGCGTGTGCAGGTGCAGCGGTAGGCGAGGGCGCCAAGGGCATGAAGGCCCGTAAGCCATGCCACCTCAAAAGCGATATGTTGCTCGCCGATTGAGCGACGAAGGAACTCATTGAAATTTCATTTCTATAACAACCGTCACGATCTATGGTTGGGGCGGTTTTGCCTTGGCCTACGCTAGGATGCACAAATTGTGCTGCCGCAGGATCGGGGTCTCAGCAACTTCGGTTCATCGCAAAAAACCTGCGATGGCGCTACTTATCCACCTTTCCCAAGGGCGAGATGTGTGCAAAATGTTCGAACTTTATTGCGGGCAAACTTGCTGGCTGAGAATGCTATGCCGAATTTGGAGGCTTGCATATTCGAAAGGCAGGGCCTAGCCCTGACCCTTGCTTGTATGTTGCTGGATTCAGGTGTTTTATCAACAGTAAACGTATTTTTTTTAAGCTAGGTAATAAGAATGAAAAACGGAATGCGTCTGGGCGCAATGATCTTCTTGCTTTTTATTGTCGGTTATACTTCATTACGAGCCACGACCTATTATTGGAATGGGTCGGCGAATGACGGAAGTTTCGTCAATCTTGCCAATTGGGACACGATCTTGGGGGTGCCCGATCTGCTCATCAATCCGATTACCATCTCAGACGACGTCTTTTTCACTGGAATTGGCACTACAATATCACTTGGCGGGGGCAATTGCCGCAACTTCAATGTGCCCTCTGCAACGGGCACGTTTACGTTCAACGGCTTCCTCACAGCCATCAATGGCAATATCGATTGCCCCAATGGCAATGTGTTTTTCAGCTTCGCAGCCAATCAAAACATCACGGGCAGCGGAAACCACTTCATCAACCTCGGTACAAATGCACAGCGCATTGCGAATGGCAAGCTGGTATTTGCGAATTCGACGAATACAGGCACCTATACGCTGTTGAGTGGACTCAATACCGCGTCGAGCTTGGAGTTTGCCTCGCAAAGCATTGTGAGCAATGGTTTCCCGATCAGCGGTATCGGCTGCCTTTTCACAGGCAACGCCACCAAAACCATCAACCTCAGCAACAGCCTCCTCAAGGTGAGAACGAATGTCAATGGTGGTGGCATCACTTTCAATGCGCCAAGCTCCACCACCATTTACGTGATGGGCAGCACCGATTTGGTACTTGAGCATCCCTTTGCGGTACACAACTCGGGCATATCACTTGCCTCAGGCGTGCAGGTGACGATCGATGAGCTCACGCTCTACGCCGAGCCCACGTCCAACCAGGCCCTGTATATCGACGCTGGTGGCAGCACGGTCGCGCTCACTGCGCTCACGATGACTATTTTGCACCTCAATTCGCCCAGTCTAGACCTCGGGCGATTGAGTTTTGCGAGTACCAATGCCAGCGGTGTCGGTACCATCGTGCTCGACATCGGCACGCTTGAGTTTCAGCAACCCAGCACCATCACGAGCGACAAGGGGGCGACGCTCAATCTGGGCGCTGTCATCGAGTCGCCGATTTGCCGTGGGCAAAGCGCGATCATGAGCATCGGTGCAAGCCCCGTTTTGGTCAACACGACGACACCGCTCACGACAAGCAGTATCGCCTATTTTGGTGCGACAGTGGGTGGGAGCGGCATCACAGCGAGCAGCAGCCATGACCTCGGCAACAACGCGGGTGCCATCACTTGGGGGGCAGTCCTTCCTCCCAGCACATTTCGATGGGTCGGTGGTGCAGGCAATTGGGCCGACCCGACCAAGTGGACGATGAACGGGTCGCCGCAGTCGGCATCGGGTTGCCTACCAACGTTGCAAGACGACGTCGTTTTTGACGCTGGCAGCTTTACCGCCAACCAGACCGTGAGTATCGGCATGAGCAACGGTTTTTGCAGAAACATCTCTTGGACCGGCAGCAATCAAGGTGCGCTCACGGGCGGCAGGCTAGTCGTGAGCATCCAATACACTGGTAATTTGTATGTGAATGGCAGCGCCGATTTCTCAGGGTCGGGCGGCATCGGTGCGAATCTATTTTTTGTGGGAAATGGCGCACAGACCATCCGGTCAGGTTCCTTCGCGCCTTATACAAGCCATGTGATCCGCATCATGGGCAGGGGCAGCTATACGCTTGCAGACCCGATGATCGGTACGGCGACTGCCGCTGTCGCCAGCTTTTTCCAGCATACGGGCGGCACATTTGACGCCAACGGGCAGACCCTCGACATGGCCCATTTCTCCAGCCGCTCATTGCCCGAGGTGGCCACCAATCTACGCACGCTCAGCATCACCAATGCCGAAATCAATACCCGCATGGCGATCAATACAAATTTCACCTTCCGGCGCACGATCGATGTCTCCTTTCTCACGGCGCTCAATGCGGTCGGTAGCCATTTTAAGGTCCATGGCACAGACCCTTCCACAGTTTTGCGCATCTATCGCGGCAACAATTCACCCGTGTATTTGAGTCCCTGCAACCTCTACGATGTCTCGTTTACGGCCACGAGTGGCACGCCCACCCTGTCTTGCCTCGGTTTCTCTAGTATTCAAAATTATGATGTCACATTCCACGATGTGAGTTTTGCCGCCAACGGCCTGATGGAGGGCTCAGGTGCCAATGCATCGATCACCGTGGACAATTACAACTTCACCAGCGGATATACCTATTTTTTCACGGGGCTCACCGGCCAAGCTTGGAAAGTGAATGTGGGCATCAATACGGTCGTATCGGGCTGTCTAAACCTTGTGCGCATCCAAAGTCTTTCGCCGGGCTTGCTGGCTTACATCAACAAGCCCACTGGCCTTTTTCAGGTCAATGGCGCGATCGTCACCGACATCCATGCCACCGGGCAGACGATGCAAGTGGTCAATGGCTTGAGCCAAGGCAACAACGTCAATGTCACGATCGGCGCAGCTACGGGCCGCACGATGCATTGGGTCAACGATGCAGGCAATTGGAGCGACGGGATCGGGCATTGGAGCATCGGTGTGAGTGGCGGCAATCCTGCGGTCAACAATCCTTTGGGCTGTATTCCGAGGGCCATCGACGATGTCGTGTTTGACGGGTTGTCTTTTTCTGTAAGCAACCAAAACGTGCAGCTCGACATTGACGGCAATTGCCGCAATATGTTGTGGACGGCAGCTGCCGGGGCGCGAACGCCTCAATTCAATGGCATTGTCACACAAAATCTCCATGTCTATGGCAGCTTGGAACTGGGAAGCGGAATGCTCAGCCCATACGCTGGCAGGATTTATATGCAAGGCACGAGTCTCCTCGCCAATAGCCAAAGCATCGACATGAACGGCGTGATCGGCAATGGCAGTATATGGCTCAATGGCGGTGGGCGCTATGACCTGCTCGAAGGCTTGTCGATCGCCTCTCTCACCGATGGCCTCATCCTCACGCGCGGCGATTTCAGAGCCAATGCATTCCCCATCGAGGCGGGGGCTGTGAGTTTGGATGCACGCGGCACCAACCGTGCCGACATCTCCAACAGCAAAATCACCGTCAAGGGCAGCGCGACGGGCATCGGAGCGGGCACCGTAAATTCCTACCGTGCCTACCACGACGCCACCGGGGGCTGGAATGCCACTGGCAGTACGTTGCAATCAGATGCGCTACTCATGAACATCCTCAATACGGCGCCTGTAGCCTATGGTCATGTGATCATGAACAGCCTCAATCCCTATGCAGACATCGTGGGCAGTGCCTCGCAGCGGGTCACCTTTCGCAATGTGACTTGGCAACAGACCCCTGTTTTTGCATCGGGTGGCAGCTTTATGGACGGTGTTTTCACCATCGATACACTCCGCTATGGCCTCAGCACCTACAACTATTTACAGCCTGGCGGTGCGCGCAATTACACCATTGCCGACACATTGATTGTGTTGGGTACGCCCTGTAGTCCCTCCTACATTCGCAGCGCAATCGCCACCAACATCGCTACACTCAACAGCACACGTTGCAATTTCAATCTGCGGTTTACCAACCTCATGGAAATCACAGGCGGCACCTGCACGGCAGCTCAAAATAAGGTCGTCGGCACCAACGAGGGCGGCAATAGCAATTGGACATTTTCCAGTAGCGCTGGGCTCACCCCGCTCGGCGCAGACACAGCGATTGTGTGCAACGGTGCGCCGTTTAGCATCAGCGCGAGCGGCTTTGGCACGATCCCCGGCATGACCTACAGCTGGAGCACAGGTGCCACGAGCAGCAGCATCAATACCACCGCTGCGGGCACTTATGTGGTCACAGTGAGCTATGGCACAAACTGCACCGCGAGCGACAATATTGTGGTCACGTGCTCGGCCATCTTGCCAATAGCGTCCTTGGAGTTGCGTGGGGCTGCTCAGGGTGCTGTGAATGCGCTTGCTTGGGAGGCGCATGCGCAATATCCGCTCAGCCATTTTGTGGTCGAGCGCAGCGTCGATGGCGATGCCTTTGTCGCGATCGGCAGTGTGTCTCTCCCGACCAATGCGCAGCCTGGCGCAGCGTATGCATTCGACGACACACAGCCCATGATCGGCACGCAATATTACCGTCTGCAACAACATGGCCGCGTCGGCGATGTCGGTTACTCCAATACTGTGGCGATCACGCGCCTGCAAGGTGCAATCGGCGTGAGCTGCTACCCCAACCCGACGCATGGCGGGCTCACGCTCGACGTGCAAGGCTTCGCCGAGGGCATCACGGGGCAGCTGTTCAATGCCGCTGGGCAGCCCGTCGCCACCTTTGCCTTGGTAAATGGGCAACACGACATCGACGTCGGCTACCTGCCGAGTGCACTTTACACGCTTGTCGTGCGCGACACGCGCGGCGCGAGTAGCACGGTACGCGTACAAGTGCAGCGGTAGGTCAGCGGTAAGGCGGCGAGCATATCGCGGATCGTGCATGGGCGACTTTGATTTTTTCATGTTGCGGTAGCATTTGCAGTGGAATTGCTTTCGTCGATTCGGCTTTAAGACGCCATTAGATCCACCCATGCAGCCTTCCACATACTTGTTAGCCTTGAGCTTACCTCTCGCATGAGCATCGCGCGCACGTATTTTTTTCCAGAAACCTCAAAATCAAATCGCATCTAAGCGTGTTTGGGCTCTCCGCTTGTTTTCGTTCTATTGGCTGGCTCTGGTAGAGAAGGGCAGGCTACAAAAAAACGCAGGCATCCAAGAATGCCTGCGTTTTTTGTGGGGAATATATTGAAAAGCTAGTCCTTTGATCTAGGATTGGAACCGTGCTCACTCAATCCCAAACTGCAATTTCATCGTGATATTGGCAGTTTTCATTTTGGAGTCGGTGTTGAAGGAGCCGCCCCAGCTATAGTCGTCGCTGCTATTTTGGGCGGTGATTTGAAATACGCCCATCTGTGCAAAGCGCAGGTGACCGAGGCCGGCGTTGGCATTTTTGGCGATTTGCTCGGCGCGTGTGCGGGCGTCTTCGGTGGCGGCTGCGACCATTTCAATCTTGAGCTCCCCGAGCTTGGTATAGTAGTACTCAGGAGAATTGGAGCTGATCTCGATGCCTTGGCTGATCAATTCCGTGACTTCGCGCGAGACCATCTCGACTTTCTCGACGTCTTTGCTCTCGATGGTCACCGTTTGGCTCAACGTATAGCCCGTAAATTCGGTGTGCTCCTCGTCTTTGGCGTCGTTCCAAGTCCTGTAATCTTTGTTCATGACCACTGAGGAAAAGACAACTTCCTTTTTATCAACACCTTTGGAGGTTATGTATTTGCGCACGGTTTCGCGGCTTTGGTCGAGCGCCGCTGTGGCGAGTTTCATATCTGGATTGCTTACCGATAGATTACCATCCCAGATGATCAGGTCGCTCTTAAAATCCTTGCTGCCGAGTCCGGTCACATTGATAAGGTCATTGCTGCGGTTACGATTTTTGTACGTCGTCGTAAAAAAGATAGCGGTGATCACAACTGCGGCGGCAATGATGATCGTGTTCAAGTGCTGTTTCATAAAAAATTAGGTGTTGAAAAAATGCGTTTTCCTCTTAGTACGGTAGGGCATGTGTAATGTTGGGACTAGGCTCAAATGTCTTATTTTTTGGCCCAAAAGTACAATTTTGAGCGTATTAGGGGCTCGAAGTTGAAGCTTTGAGGCGTGCAAAACATGACCTGGTTTGGGCTTTTTGGGGAAAGAAAGTAGTTTCCCAAAATAGGGTGGATGCGTTTGCACCCATCTAGGCAATTTTAGTGGGCAGCTACTGACCCGATCGTTGTAAATATGTGCTCAGCGTTGGGAGGTCAATACGCCGTTTTGGCTGCATTGTAGATCGTTTTGATCTCGGCCTCTGTGAATGCCGTGATTGTGAATGCGATCCCAAATTGGATGTGTCGATCACCTTTTTGCAAGATGTAACAGAAATCGTAATCGACTTCGCCGTCAGCGATCGACTTGGAAATGTACCCGTTTTCTTCCTCTAAGACATATCCTTGGAAATCTTCGTTTTCCTCTGTGATCCCTTTTTGGGTAGCAAGTGCTTCTTGCAAGGATTCTTCTGGCTCGAAGTCCCACATCGAGGCCATCAGACGGAAACGGTCTTTGATCACATCAGCGCTGTAAATGTGAAGTCCATCGATTTCACCATTCACCATGCCTGTTTTTACTTCGGCACCTTCAGGTGCGGCGACGGTGACAGGTACGCCATATTCGCTGAGGTCATACTCTTTGGACAATTCGTAATCGACGAGCGATGCCATGGATGTGAAGCAGCCGATTGCAATGAGTACGGAGAGGATGGTACTTGCGAAACGGAACTTTTTCATATTGTAAATATTAGTTGAATGCGTGTGAATCTTAGTTGGAAACAATTGCCTAAATCCAATGTCGGGCTTCTAAATGCCACTGCAAAACGGCATTGTAGTCATTTACCTTGCCAACCCATCCTGCAACGCTAAAACAATGCTTGATTGTTTGCAATTGCTTCGACGACAGCCTTTGGCGAAGGCCACAAAGGTAGGCTAGGTAGAAATAGATTCCAAAAACGAATCTGCTAGCGAAGGGCTTGATCGGCAATTTGAAGTACCAAAAAGCCACTTTGTGTGCAAGTCAAGAAAACTTCCAGTTCATTGCAACCACCAAATTCAGTCGCTGTGTCGCCGATTTAAAACATGTGCAACGCCGAATGGAAACCCCATATCTCTTGTACCCTGCTGCATTTTACCTAGTTTCGCAGCATGAATTCAAAGTGGATCTGGATCGGTCTGGCAGTCCTCGCTTTTGGTGGCGTGATATGGGTGTTGGTCAATATGCTATTTGGGAGCATTAGCAGTCAATTGTATGACGGTATCAATGCCGAGGCGCAAGTGCAACTCACGCGTATTTGTGACTTGGAAAAGGACTATTTCGAGCAACATAAGGTCTATGAGATGAATTTGGAGAAGATTGGCTTCTATCAAAGTGACGACAACGGCTCCAAATTTGTCTATGAGGTAGGTCTCGCCGACAGCAGCCGATTCATTGCGCGCGCATTCGCACGGGAAGACTTTGACCAAGACAAAGTGCAGCTCACTTGGGAAATCGTCGGCGATTGCGTGCCGAGGATGATCTCGGGGGATTGAAATTGTTGCCCCAATTGACCGCAAAGTCAACGAAGCATCCTATTTCATCCACCCATAAAAGGTATCCTGCAGCATCTCGACAAATACCCAACTCTGGTGCGGCATGAGGATAAACGTGAACACCAAGCCAGCGATTGCGCCCCACATATGGGCTTCATGGCCCACATTGTCCAGCCTACGCTTGGCAGATATGTAGCTAGACACGATGTATAGGATCGCAAATGCCCATCCTGGCAAGATGCCCATGATGTACAAGTCATGATGCATGGCGGGCGCTAGAACCACAGTGCTGATCACCAAGCCCGATATCGCTCCTGATGCTCCCAAGCTGGCATAGCCTGGAATGTCCTTGTATTTCAGGATTGTGGTGAAATCTGAAATCACAAGTGAAGCAAAATAGATCAAGAAAAATTTGCTATGCCCGAGCACTTGATTGAAGGTTTGCACGCCTTCTTCGGGCACGCCATCGGGCGTGAGGCATTGCAAATACACAAAATAGCCCTCTAAATTGAATGCAAACCACCAAAACGTGAGCATATTCATGCCGAGGTGCATCCAGTCGGCATGGATGAGTCCGCTGGTGATGATCGTGAAAAACTGCTTGCGGTGGGCAAATGCGTAGGGCCTCAGGATAAGTTTCTCCTTGATCCACTGGTTTTGAAAAGCTGCCAAACTCGTCGCTATCGTCACTAAAAAAATGAGGGCCGCAACGGGTGAATGCACCACTTTGAGCAATAATTGTTCCATGGTCAATGATCCCGTTTGGAAAGCGACCGGAAAAAATCGTCAATCAAGCCAAAACCAGGCCGTGATCGCAGATCGAAAGCCAATGCATCTGCGGCGGCAAAATACCGATCCATCTCAGCCATCGTTTCTGCCTTGATACCCAATGCTTCATAGAGGGCCATTACACCGGCCACCTTCGCCTCGGGCGATGGCTCTTCGTAAAGCAGGCGATCGAGTTCCAGCTTTTGGATGGCATCAGCCTTCTCGATGCAACGGATCAGCAAAAAGGTCATTTTGTTTTCCAAAATGTCGCCCCCCACTTGCTTGCCAAATTTGTCTGCAGGCGCATAGACGTCAAGGTAATCGTCGTGGAGCTGAAACCCTATCCCCGCCGTCTCGCCCAATGCATACAGCTGCGCAACTTCTTCAGGTTGAGCACCAGCGGCGATCGCCCCTATGCTCAGGCTCCCGCCGATCAGCATCGCTGTCTTTTTGCGTATCATCTCAATGTATTGAGGGATGCTGGCACGCTGCCCCGCCATTTCCATATCTTGCATCTGCCCTTCACAAACGCCGACGGACACGCGGGTAAACTCGCGCATGAGCGCAGCCGCACGCGTCTCAAAACCTACGATCAAGTATTCGTAAGCCAAAGCAAACATGGCGTCACCTGAAAGGATGGCCGTATTCGTATTCCATTTTTCATGAACGGTTGGCTTGCCTCGGCGCAC
The DNA here is from genome assembly GCA_031415375.1 of Bacteroidota bacterium. Classification (GTDB taxonomy): domain Bacteria; phylum Bacteroidota; class Bacteroidia; order J057; family JADKCL01; genus JADKCL01. The sequence continues at coordinate 17,911 of JANORP010000375.1, forward strand.
TGGCGCATTGTCCATGATATCGTCATGGATAAGGCTGAAATTGTGGAAAAACTCCACAGCCGTGGCACAGTTGAGCGCCTCGTTGCCGTCTCTCCCCGACATGGCTTGGTAGCTCATTAATAATAGCATAGGCCGTATGCGCTTGCCACCCAAGCCCAAAATATAGGACATGGGAGCATAGAGGCCCGATTGCCAGGTTGGACGATCAGCGATGACCTTTAGGTGGATCTCCAGCGCTGTTTTTAATTCCGCAGGTTGCTGCATTGAAACGTTTTCAGTGGCTATACATTGCCAACACACGGGTCACGCGCGTTGGATCTTTACCCAAAGATATGACCACCGCCTCAACGGCGCTTAGTCTTTTTACCCTTATCGCTTTTTTTCTTGCCGCCGCCAGCGGGGCGACCGCTATTGCCGCCACGACCACGGTCTGATTGCCCATACTTTTTCAATGGTGCTCCTCCACGTCGGCCACCAAATTCACCACGACCACCACTATTTGCATCACGTCGCTGCAACAGAGGCATATTGGTGTCTTCAAAGGCCGATTCCAAGTGAGCGATCATACCAAAATCGATGGTACGATTGCGAAGACTAGTACCCTTGACCTCAACCATCAGCTTGTCGCCCAGGCTGATCTTGCGCCCGCTCAAGCGCCCACGCACACAATAGTTCACGGTATCGACTTCATAGTAGTCGTCGGTCATCGAATGCAATCCTATCATGCCCTCGCACCTATTTTCCAAGATCTCGACATAGATGCCCCAATTGGTGACACCCGACACGATACCCTCAAATTGCAAGCCGATTTTGTCTTCAAGGAACTCGACTTGCTTGTATTTGATGCTGGCACGTTCGGCCTCAGCAGCACGTTTTTCGCGGTTGCTGCAATGCTTTGCGGCCATTTCGAGCTTGCCGACATTCCCAGAGAGGTCGCCACTTAGGTACTGCCCTAGCATGCGGTGCACCATCAAATCTGGATAGCGTCGAATGGGCGAGGTGAAGTGCGTGTAGTGCTCAAAACCAAGACCATAGTGGCCAATATTGTCGGTGGAGTAGATGGCCTTGGCCATTGTGCGTACTGCCACGGTCTGCATCATGCTGCAAGTCGATGGCAAGCCAGAGCAGAGCATGATGCAGACCGTGGCAGTACGCACAATGGCCAAGGCCATCTACTCC
>JANORP010000376.1:0-14653 GCA_031415375.1 Bacteroidota bacterium
CATCCAGGAGTTGTGGGGTGGGCCAACGAACGGGTCGGCCCCAACCTAGGAATGCGCGGCCTGCTTCCGTTCGTCGGCCCCATCCAGGAACTGTGGGGAGGGCCAACGAACGGGTCGGCCCCAACGAACGGGTGTGATCATTCAATCCAGAATTTTGAATCACTCAGTCTGGGCCGCTTCGCGTGGTATTCGATGAAAAGATCTCTGCCTCCAAACCAATTGAGCACGGTTTCGCGGTCAATATTTGTTGGTGCTTCGGACAAATGGGATTGATATGAACTCCATCGATAGTCCTCAAAGTTTGGCATCAGGTGATGGTGGTTGGGATTGTTGTGGATATAATAGACCGCTTGGGTAAAGTAGTCCTCTGAATCAATGTGCACACGCTTGAAGGGGTTTTGCAGCAAGGTTCCATGGCGGCGATGGGCACGGTTGTAGTGGATGGCAAATGCCTGGCAGGCAACGCCTAAACCATGTGAAACGAGGGCATTCAAATCTGTCTTATTGAGTGATTCTTCTACGAAACGGTCGTTTTGGGGAGCTACCTTGAACAACAAATGAAAATGATTTTTCATAAGGCACCAGGCGTAAAGATCGATCCATGGCAATAATTCCTCCTTGAGCAATCGGAGGAACAATCGGCAATAGTAATCTTTTTCAAAGATTGGCTCTTTCGCTACGCTGGCATTGTAAATATGATAGCATTCGCCCAGTTCGAATTTGGTGGTGTAATGTGCCCTTGCTGCCATGGAAGATTACTTTTTGGGTTTCGTATTTATGAAAAATAGAAGGAATTGTTCCAAGGAGCAAGAAAATCGCTCCTGGAATTCCAATATGAACTAGGAATGCGCGACCTGTTTCCGTTCGTCGGCCCCATCCGGGAGTTGTGGGGTGGGCCAACTAACGGGTCTGCTCCAGCCAGGAGTTGTAGGGTGGGCCAAGACACGAACGGGTCGGCCCCATCCAGGAGTTGTGGGGTGGGCCAACGAACGGGTCGGCTTCAGCCAGGAGTAGTGGGGTGGGCCAACGAACGAGTAGGCCCCAGCTATCGGAACCCACAAAAAAAGCCCCGCCATTGCTGGCAGGGCTTACAATCAAGGATTCAAGGACAGATCAACCAAAACGTATGAAGTCGTCGAGCTCGCGGATGCTGCTGCTAAAGGTGAACGCATCGTTCACGATATAGTAGTTCTGGGCGTCCCAGCAGTGGCGGTAGGCCCACTTGGCAAAGTCGAGCTTGGTGCTTTCAAAGGTAAACTTGCACATGAGACGGCGCACTTGGTCGGCGCTCACGAGCTTGCAGCCGATCGCTTGCTTGGCCACGAGCAACTTATCGTCTTCGAAGGTGCGGTTGCAGACAGCCCCTGCGATGTTCGCAAATTCACGTTCGCAGACAATGTTCAGCGCGTGATGGCCACTGCACATGCCACACATAGGGATGGCTGGCACCACAGGAACACTGTTGATCTGACCGTGGTAAACCATGCCGTTGCCGCCGCCCGAAACGGTAGTGGAGGTGACGACACTGCCCCCATAGTAGCCATTTTGACCGTGACCGCCACCATTGCCGCCACCGTGGTTGCAGCCAGAGTTGCAGACATGTCCATGACCGCCTTGTCCGTGCCCGTGCCCGCCGTGGCCAGATCCGCTTCCAGATCCGCCATGACCGCCACCATTCATGCCGCCATAAGTGCTGGTGCAAGTTGCACCGCCTGAGTAGCCGACAGTATTGGTATAGGCCACCAGATCAGCAATGCTGCTGCTGAAGGTAAAGGCATCGTTGACGACATAATAATTTTGCGGATCGATCACACGGGTATAGGCATATTGGGCAAAGTCCAACTTGGTATCTTCAAAGGTCATGAGCTTGGCCATATCGCGCACTTGCAGGGCGCTCAGGCGGTTGGCGACTGCAACTTGCTGCGCGACGCGCAGCTTGTCGTCGTCGAATGCTTGACGGGACACCGCCTCGCAAGCCCTGCGAAAGTCGCAGTCGCTCATCGCGGGTGGCCCCATGTTGTATCCGCCATTGCCATGATAGCCCCCGCCGGCGCTGGGGTGATAGCCGCCATTGGTTGCAATTTGGGAGAAGCCAGCGATGACAGCGAACAAAAGTGCGGAGAGGAGTACGATTTTTTTCATAGTCTTTACTTTTTTTGAGGCCCTGCGATATTGCAGGACATTTATCCTTAGGCAAGCACGGTGCCACAAACTGCCGCTTCCTAGGCCGCAAATTTGAATCGATTTAGGTCATGCAATACTTTTTGGGGTGTCGCTTTTAGTGATCATTTATTGCGGCAGGGGTGTTCAGAAAAAGACACACATCTCGGAAAGATAGGGAATGCGACGATAGAAATGGACAAGGCATCTGCCCCAAGCCGCGCTGTGCCGATGTCGCACAATGTCGAAGTGATGCGACGGTACCAAATATTTTCTGAATGTGCCCGATGAAACATTCCGCTCAGGATTCGGTATTATTGGTACATGGATTCCCAAGACAAAAAAAAGCTTTTGAGCAGCATCGCAATTGCGAGCGGGATCCTGATTGCCATGTGGATGATCCATATCGTGATGTGGTGGTTCGACATTGACAAAACGGCATTGGCCAATATTCCTCGGCGCACGGTTGGCTTGTTGGGCATTCTCACCTCACCCTTGGTGCATGATGATATTTACCATATCGCGGCCAACTCTGGTCCTTTTCTGATGTTTTTGGCGGCGACCTTGTATTTCTATCGCCGTGCGGCCTTGAAAGCTGCGGCAGGTATATGGCTTTTGTCGGGGATTTGGGTGTGGCTCATGGCACATACGGGTGCCCACATCGGCGCGAGCGGCGTCGTGTATGGATTGGGGGCCTTCCTCTTTTTCAGCGGCGTTTTCAGGCGCGACGTGATGAGCATTTCCCTGAGTCTGCTCATTGCCTTGATCTATGGCAGCATGGTCTGGGGCGTTTTTCCTGGGCAGCAAGGCGTTTCTTGGGAATCTCACCTCTTTGGGGCATTGGCAGGAGTGGGCATGGCTTGGGGATTTCGCAAGCTCGATCGTACCGTGCCTAAGCGCTACCATTGGGAAGACGAGCCCGAGCAAGATTCCAACGATGAAAATGCAGCCTGGAATTATCGCCAAAATTGGCCGGGGTCACAGCATCTTTATACGCCCAGCGATCCCGATGCTGGCGATCAGCCTTGACTAGCGTCGCAGTACGCGCCGCGTGCAGTGGCCATAGGGCGTGGTGAGCCGCAAGATTTATACCCCGCTGGCGATGGTCGCTGTTTCCCATTCAAACGGATTGTTGCCCTGTTGTGTCACAGCCTGCGCCCATTGGTGCTCAACAGGTCGATGGAGAGGGGAATGCCCCAATTGCGAGAAGAATTTTGCAGCACTCCAGACAAATTTCCCAAATTAGGGGCATGATGAGTTGGCCCGATTTGAAACGGATCCAAGGACTGCTGGGCGACCAAGCACTTCTCACACGATTTGCACCCAGCCCGACAGGCTACCTTCACATGGGCCACATCGTTCATGCCCTATATGTTTGGGGAATTGCCAAGGCACTCGGAGGCAAGGTGGTGCTGCGGATGGAAAACCATGACCGCATACGCTGCAAGCCAGCCTATGAGACAGCGCTCTTGGAAGACCTTGAATGGCTGGGCTTGGTGCCAGATTTCGGTACACCATCTGAGTTTCGGGCGGGTGCTTGTGCCTACCGACAAAGCGATTGTGAAGCGCGGTACCAGCAGGCGCTTGCTCGGCTGCGGTCACAAGGACTCGTATATGCCTGCGATTGCTCCCGCAAGCGCATCCTCGCCCGCACGGGACAGATCGATGTTGAGGAGTTGCCTTACGATGGGTATTGCCGTGATCGGCATCTCCAAGATGGGGCTGGGATGACCTTGAGGTTGCGATTGCCGTCGCAGACGGTTGTTTTTGAGGACATACTGCAAGGCCGGCAGGTACAGCAGCCTGCGATTGAAATCGGCGATGTTGCGATCCGTGACAACCATGGTCACTGGACCTATCAATTTGCTGTGGTCAACGACGACATTCGACAAGGTATAAATTTGGTTGTGAGAGGAATAGATATACTCAGTTCAACTGGAAGACAAATCATTTTAGCAGAGCACCTCGGGCACACGACGCGGCCTATTTATTTGCATCATGCCTTGCTTGTAGATGCGGCTGGCCGCAAACTGAGCAAGCGGGACTTTGATGCCGATATCCATACCCTGTACAGTTCTGGAATGCCCGCTTCGCAGGTCATCGGTCAGGCAGCGTGGCTCGCCGGATGGACGGACAGCGTCCAAGAAATGGATCTGAACGAAATCATTTCTTTGTTTCAATCAAATGGCTAGCAATTCATTGTAGGCCTTTGATTCAATGATCTATTGAAGACGATTAGAGCGGAGGAAAACAAAAAGCGCAGAAGAATCCGCGCTTTTCAATTTTGTATAGACGAGATCGAAACGCTCAGCAACAAGATGAAAAAATAATCAAGAGTGCAAGAATTAGGGTCTAAAGTGCCGCCGCAAATGGCCGCTTTAAGCTGAGGCGAAATCGCTATAGAAGAAAAAACATCTTTTAAACGCCCTTCCTTCTATGCAAATATACACAATTTCATAAAAAGCAATGAATTATTTTCCGTTCAAGCGCCCAAAATGACCATTCGCGCAAATAATTTAACCGTTCAGCCTCATAATGAGTGCATTAGCTAGTTTGGGTGCTAATATCGTGATGTCAGGAGAGGCCTGGCAACAAGAGCAAGGATTAGGGGACTCCCACATGTGGTTGAGGCCCCTAATTTTTTTTGACCAGAATTTGCAATTCCGACACTTCAGGAACAGAATCGCGCTTTGTACTTGAAAGTTTGCCTCCCTAGTTGGAAGCTTTTTTTTAGTTCTTCAGGTGCTATTTTCGGGCAATATTTCAACCGAATTGCAGCGCAAGATTTCATGTTTACTTCGGAAAAATCCAGTTTTTTAGGTAGGTGGACATCGGAATTGTCACACCACAACCCTTTCACAGTCATCGGTCCATTCCAATAAAGCCCTCCACTTGAATTGCGGCCATCTTTACTTGATAATTTGACGAATAACATGTATTTTGACCGACCAATTGCATTAATCGTCAGTCATTATGAAAGTAAACGCTCCGGAGAATACCGCGACCAATGCCAATCCTATGATGGAAATGGACGGTAACAACTCCACCACGACCAAGGCTGCACCAGCTTTTAGCCTCACCGCCAACCCATCTACTAACCTTTCCCAAACCGCTCAGCTCCAGGAAAATGACCAGGACACCGAACCCGGGGAAGCGATCACCGACGCCCTCAATTATTATGTGGACAATGGTGATGCCAACATCCGAAACAACACGAACCCTGCGAGTGTGACCACGGCTAAAATACCAGCTGGAACCAAGGTGAAGCGTCTTCGGACCTTCAACGGCAACGTGGCTCAGGTAGAAGTGCTCTCAGGCGCAAATGTCGGCACCAAATACTGGACCACTTTCAGCAACTTGACAGCCTCTGCAACAGTATCTGATAGCGGGAATCGCTATGTTTCCTACTCCGATACATGGTTGTACAATGGCCCATTTGGTGCGATACTTACAACAACTGCTGGAACCCAAACGACGAATCAAAGCCTTGCAGCGGGCGATGCGACGGCCTTTACGATCACTGAGCGTTGCGCCGGATTTGTCAAAGTCAAGCAAGGTGAAACCGAAAAGGGATGGATCCAAGAAGCCGCTTTGAAAACACAGGTCAGCCGTGACCGCTCACAATACATGACTGATCTGAAAACTTGGCTAGATGCACGTTACACCGAAGTGACGGCTCTTTCCGGCACTGCCAAAAAAGACCGTATCAAAGGAATTTTGTCCCTGATGGAGTCTGTGGCCCATCAGTTGCAAGCCGGCACATTCCCCTTGATTTCTGGCTTGAGCACCTCGCCGGCCTATGAGGCACATACATATACCTCCTTTATGCCGCCCGAGCTCACCCTTACCGTGCGTCAATTCATTGTGGCGCTAGAGGCTGGGGAGCCGGCAGCAGATGCTGTAGTTGCCGCTGGGGACGAGATCGACTGGAATGCCCGCCTAGGGGTGCCGCAGTACCGTACTCAAAGTGACAACCTTGCGCCGCCCGAAGTGACTTGCGGCCCTACTGCCTTTACGATGGGAGCGGAAAGACTAGGGTATGGACGGGCAGACATGATCTCGGCCATCGATAGCAAGCTTCGCGAGTCTATGGAGGCCGATGCTACCCAAGCACAGGTAGAAACCAAGTTTGAGGAGAAGGCGCAAGAATTTCTGGAATCCTTTTCCAGCGAAGCCAATGGATACCAGAAACTGAGAGGCAACAAAGGGGGCCTCGCTGGGCATGAGGACGACCTCGCCGAAGGTTTCCGTGCATGGGGACAATATGAGGACCTCACCTACTTCCTGGCTTGGCTCAACAGCATCGAACGTGGCAATGTGGCTAGTGGTTCCTCTCAAACCATGCTGGATTCTCTGCATGATGCCCAGACGGGAGTTGACAATCCCACTGGCACCAACTCGTCAATCGTAACCTTTTCCAGTACTGTGACATTCAGCCTAGAGCACAGGAAGAGGATTCAGGATACCCTTGCTGCGGGTGGTGCGGTGGTACTGAGTTTGCACCACAAAGGGGACGATGCTGGCACCCACATCTTGGCTGTGCGTCAAGTGACGGCAGAAGGTCTCGCCATGGACGATCCTTATGGACAAGTCAATCCAGGCTATCGGCGAGGCGTGAGCGGCGATGCCTTCAAAGACGTGGGGGGTACTTCTGGTCGCGGCGCCTACAATTGGAGAAACGTCTCCCATGACGACGTCACGGGAGACGACTATTCTCAAAGGGACTTCACCCGTGCGGCTGCCGAGGAATTGGAAGCCGATGAGAGCCGTGGACAAAATGAGGTACTCAGTTGGGCGCAGATCGAAGGGGGCACTCACTTGCTGAACTATCTCAGATTCTATACACGCAGATAATCTTGTGGGAGGGTGGTGACGCTATGAGGAGACAGATGTCTTGGGCAGGAAATTTGGGCGTGCTTTTGGGCATGATGGCCTTGTTGCTGGGCTGCAAAAGTCGATCCGTAAATGGATCTGTGCCCTCCTCAGACCTCTTGGGAATTGTAAGGCAAATGCCTGACTCACTGAGAGAAAATCCATTTGGGGAAAAGCAAGGGTTGAGGATGAACCAGACAGAAATGGATCAGCTCATAGCCCGAGGAGAATTTGAAGTGTCTGAGGGTGAAACTTGGCGTCTGCAATGGATGGATAGTGCCCGCACCCATCTCAAACTTGCGCGAGAAGGGGCCGAAGAGGGCTTGCAGTATGAATTGCTGCGCCTGCCGGGGTCCAAAACGGAGATATGGGTGCTGGTGTTGCAACGGCTCGACGATCATTGTTGTAGCTATAGTCGCTGGGCCTTGTACCAACTTAAAAAAGGCATGCTCATCGACCAAACCGAGGTGCGAATGCCCCGATTGGACTGGACCGACTTCTTTGCAGCAGCCCAGCTGTCCGATTTGCATCCCGCTTCACCGCAATACAACCGCTACCCTTTTGCGATGCAACTCATGGCCCAGCCAGCCCAGATCCACATCGATGTCGTGGCCGATTACCTAGAGCTGAATTTTTCCGAAGCACAGGCGGCAAGCCTCATCGCCCACTTGCCCACCAAGCCGAGAAGCCTCGTTTGGCGAGATCAGCATTTTGTCTGGGCGCTAGATTGATCTTTCAGAAATCCATGCCGAAGGTTGTGAGCGACCTCTGTGGCCTTTCGTAGAGATGTGTGTGCAGTCGCCCGATTTGGTGGGAATGGCGGCATTTGGTGAGCAATTGCGATCTTTTTTGGGCATTTCGATCGCCAAACAGCGTTGACATTTCCCACCAACGGCAGTTTCTTCCTATCTTCACGGGATCATTGAACTTTGGCCCGTAGTAACTCCGCATATCGCCAGATCCCAGTTTTGTTGCTGGCCATTGCCGTCACGGCAGTGGCTGCATGGGGCTATTGGGGCCGCGTGGAGTGGGGCCGGCAAGGTCAGGTCGAGGGCCAGCGGCAAAATAACTTTGGCGGCAATGACTGGGTCGTGTGGGACGATACCGATGAAGGTGTCGTCGTGCGCTCGATCCATCCCTTGATCAAGGGAAACCCATTGCTCTACGATCATTTCTTTAGGCCAGGCGACATCTTGCGACGCATTGAGTTTGATGCGCCAGAGGATGTCTATCGGGCAGAAATGGTGCGTGAGCTGGCGCGGCATACCGCGCCGGGGACCGTAGTGCTGTATTGGGTGGATCGGCCGGGAAGTGTGCAACCCGGTGGTGGCTGGCGTAGCCTGCTCATCGAGCATTCCTTCAGACCCAGCTTTACATTTGTAGAGAGCCATACCTTGTGGTATTTTTTGCCATGGCTCCTCATGGCTGGCAACTTCATCGCCCTCATCACGATTCTCATCATTCTCCCGATCGTGCGCAAAGCGATCAAAGAAAGCTGGCCCATGTTGATGGTCGTGCTGATGTCGTTTTTGGTGTTTCTAGCCATGGGGCTTCATCATCTCAATCTATTGGTAAACAACAGTTATAGCGACGCTCAGTTGGAGCAAGGGTTTACATGGGCGATGACACTTCTCATTCCCTTGTATGGGATAGCCACAGTGCTTGCAAGGATGAATGCCAAGCTGCGGTGGCTCATATTGCCGTTTTTGATCGTCGTGGGACTCAGCAGCGCACTCTTTTGGCAGCTGATCTATGGGCCGAGTTATTTCCTCTTTGCAAATGCCACGCAGCAATATGTGCAGGTCCTGTTTACGTCGATGGTGCTCACCATGCTTTTGCTGTCCATATTTCAAATGTGGACAGGCCGCAGCCGCATCGACAAAGTCTTCCATATCTTGGCCTTGCTCTACACAGGGCCATTGTTTTTGATTTACCTCGGCAATCTTTTGCAGTGGGGCATCGTCCCTTCGGCGACCGAGACCACCGACCTGCTATGCTATGGCGCGATCTTTATCCCGCTCATCAATGCAGCAGCAGCCCAGCTCAAATTTGGCCGGGTGAGCCTCGTGCTCACAATGACGCTCCAATATGTCGTGCTCTCAGCACTTGTACTGTTGCTTTACTTCCTGTTGCATTTGTCATTGGATTCCTTTGGCTTACGCATAAAATACCAGTCCTATTTGGAGCTTGCACTGGTGATCGTGGTGGTGTTTGCTTTGCGCGCGATTTACAAGGGATATGAACCGAGGGTGCGGCGTTACTTCATCTTGGCACAGCAAAGCCGACGCGACAAAATGGATCGATTTATTGGCAGCATTTCCCAGTATCCATCCTCCCAAAAACTTTTGGAGGACTTGGTGAAAGCCCTTCGGGAATATTTTGGGACGAGTGTAGTGGGGATACGCATCAAAGGCGATCCTGATTCAGGTAATAGTATCGATTTGGAGGAGGATGAATTTGAAAATGTCTATCGGTACTTGAAACAAAATGGTGTTTTGTGGGCCCGTAACCGGCAGATTACCCAGCATCAATTTCCCGCTGCGGTCGAGGCGACCATGCAACCGTTGCCGTTTGGACTCGCTGCGCAGATCACGATCAACGAGCAGATCTACGGGATGATCATGATCGGTCGCAAGCGCCGTGGAGTCTTCAACATCGACGACCAGGAGCTGCTACAACGCATTATTCAGCAGACGCGCCTCACGCTAGGAGTGTTGCACCTACTGGAGCGCGAAAAACTCCTGATGCAAAAAAATTACGAGGCCAATCTCACCGCACTGCGTTCGCAGATCAACCCCCACTTCCTCTTCAATACACTCAATACGATCTCGGCGCTCATCCATGACGAGCCCGATGATGCCGAGGTTGCCGTGGAGAAGCTCGCCTTTATCTTCAGATATACCCTCAAAAATAGCGACAAGGCATCGGTCACCCTCAAGGAGGAGATGAGCCTGGTCAAAACCTACCTAGAGATCGAGCAGATCCGTTTTGGGGAGCGGCTGCAGTTGGACTTCGATGTGGATGAAAAACTGTTGGATGCCACGTTGCCAGCATTTGTGGTGCAGACAGTGGTCGAGAATTGCATCAAACACGGCATCGCCAAGATCATTGCCAAGGGAAAAGTCTCCATCAAAATTGCCGCCGATGGCGACATGGTACGTTGTGAGATCGAAGACAACGGTCCTGGCATAGACCTCAAGCGCATTCATGCCAGCACGGGCCTCAGCAATGCGCATACCCGCATGAGTCAAATTTACCGCCGCGATGACCTCCTCAAATTTGAAAACACAGGTCACGGCACCAAGGTGACGGTGCTGCTGCCGAAGTAAGGTTGGCGAAAGGCTGCAAAAGCGTGATTGTATTGAGGAAATGTTTAAAAAATGAACATGCTGGAGTTTTAAATACAGACAAAGTTGTGTAGCTTTGTGGAGGACTCAAAGCAAAGCCATGTCTCAGCACCTTTCAAGACTAGCACTCGGCCAACGCATCGCAACCTTGCGGAAACAAAAAGGCCTTACCCAAGAGGAAATCGCCCAGCAAGTCGGCATTTCACGTACCGCGATCGTGCAGATCGAGCTTGGCAACCGGGGCATCGACGTCGAAGAGCTGCAACGGATTTCAGAGGCCTTGGGTGCCTCCATTTACGCCTTGCTCGCGATCGAGGCAGACCCCCCGCTAGATTTTCCTGCCACCGTGCAAGCTCCGCAAGCCGAGATGCGTATCGCCGTGCCTAGCTTGAAGTTGGAAAAATTCATGCAGGTCCTGCTCTATATCCTAGAGCGTTGCGCAGGCAAGCCCAATGTCGGCGAGACGGTTTTGAACAAACTCCTTTACTTCTCAGACTTCAATTATTATGAGTTGTATGAGGAGCAGATGACGGGAGCGAGCTATCGGAAACTACCCTTTGGCCCTGTGCCGCAGCGCATGGACGTGGTCTTGCAACACATGGTCGAGCACCAAATCTTGCAACGCGTCAAGACCGAGTACCATGGCTATACCCAATCGCGCTACCTGCCCCTCCAAAAGGCCGACCTGCGCTTGCTCAAAGGCAGTGAAACGGAAGTCATCGATCGCGTGATCGAGCAGATGGGCAATTGGTCGGCGAGCGCCATCAGTGATTGGTCACACAAAGACATGCCATGGCTTGCGACCATGGAAGGCGAGGAAATTGACTATGAGCTGGCATTTTACCGCGAGGTGCCATTTTCTGTGCGGAACTATGACGAGGCTGAGGAGGGGAAATGACCATCGACGAATTGCCGGAATTTCAAGCTGACCTCAAGGGCCTGCTGAAAAAATACCGTAGCCTAGGTCAAGATTTGGCTGTTTTGAAAAAGGTGATCAGCGTTGCGCCCGATCAGCGGCCCCCGTTTAGCTACCGCATCAGCGACCTAGGGATTCAAGATTGCGTGATCAAAGTGAAGAAAATAGCCTGCAAAAGCCTCAAAGGTCGCGGCGTCAATTCAGGCTTGCGGCTCATCTATGCATGGTTTGAGCATGTGCCGCGCATCGTACTCATAGAGTTGTACCACAAGAATGACAAAGAAAATGAGGACCGTGAACGCATTTTGCGACACTTTTCCTAAGCCAAGGATGGCTTCATCGTCCCTAGAAATATGAAATGGATGCCTAGCACCCCACTACTTCCCCGCCAAAATCGACCCTTCACCAATGAATTCTCGCCATCCATGTCACCAAGCACTCCATTTCATGATTCTTTTGTAATTTGACCGCAAAGGAATAAAAAAGCATGAGCAAGCTCAGAGTTTTGATCGCCGATGATGAAGCACCTGCACGTAAGAAGATGGTGCGGATGCTGGCCGAGTATGAAAGCATAGAAATCGTGTACGAAGCCGAAAACGGCCTCGATGCCCTCGAACACATTGAAAAATTGCGACCCGACATCGCTTTCCTAGACATCGAGATGCCTGGCCTCAATGGCATCGAGGTGGCCACGAGCTTGCAAGGGGACCACATTCCCTTCATTGTTTTCGCCACGGCCTACAATGAATATGCGATCAAGGCATTTGAGCTCAATGCGATCGACTATCTGCTCAAGCCATTCAATGAGGAGCGCCTTGCCCAAACCATCGACAAGATCGAGGCCAGTCCACGTGCCAAGACCGTAGAGGCGCAGCAGCGGGCCATCGAAGAGATCGAACGCAGTGACAGCCTCAAACTGCCATTCAGCAACAAGATTCCAATCCCGACATTTGACCGCTATAAGCTCGTCGATTATGAAGACGTGATCTTGATCGAGGTCGAGGAGCGTAGCACCGTCCTCTACACCAAAGACAAGACCTATACGCTGAATCAGACCCTCGATTATTTTGAGAAGAAGCTGCCCACAGACCGCTTCTTGCGGGTGAACCGTAGCAGCCTCATCGGTCTGGAGCACGTCGCCGAAATCGTGATCTGGTTTGGCAACCGCTTCAAGATCATCCTGACCAATGGCAAGGACGTGATCAGCAGCCGCGAGAAAAGCAAGATCCTCAAGCAGGTCCTCAAATTCTGAGCAGAATTTCTATAATTAATAGAATCACACTTTGTGTTGAATGCGATGCGCATCTGCGATGTGTAGCGATTTCAACACAAGGTGTGTTTGTAGGAGCCTAACATCCCAACGAAATCTGCGTAAATTGGGGCCATAGTTTGAACGGCCTTGTGAATCCGTGTTCCTGCTTCCCGCCTCGGTGGGCACAGCGCCGAGGACACCACGAGGCACGACAGGCTGGCCTGAAAACCTTTTAATCCTGTAAATCTGGCATGGAGTTTAACGAAAGCAAAAAGTCATATCCTAGTTGGGTCAGTGACTTTGCACACAAGTACCGTTCGCGCACGATCAGCCAATACCTGCTGCATGGCAACATCAACGACTACATCCGTGTAGGCGACGGCGATGCGGCGCAATACCTTTTGTTGCGCGACTTTTTGAGCAATGAACTCTTTAAATCCGCCAACATCGTCGTGTTTTACGACCGCTCCTCAGGCATTCGCTTCAAGACGCGCGACATGAAGGTCGATTTCATCCGCAGCTTGGAAGCTTACGATACCGTGAACGGAACCAGCTTTGCCAAAGCCATCCCTGCAGATCCGGTAAGGGCATTTTCCTTGCTGGAGATGCACTTTCGCAAGCGCCTCATGGACAATCCCGGCTTCTCGATCTCCTTTATCATCGAGTATGCCGAGACCCTGGTCCCGATGGCCAATGCCGCCAACTACAATCCTGAAGACCGCGCCATCCTCGTCTTTTTGCAGCGCTGGGCCAATGAGGGCCTTTTCAAGCTCGATGACCTCGTGATCGTCTTACTCACCGAGAACATCATCAACCTAAACCAGCAATACGTCAAGAACCCCTATAATTTTGAAGCCAACATCTCCTATCCCACCGAGGAGGAGCGCCTGGCCTACATCGAATTTTTCCTCAACAAAGCCGCACAGCGCACCCCCGCGACCAATCCACGCAGCTTATTGGAGATGGGCAGCGAGGTCCTCGCCAAAAACACCGCTGGTCTCAACATCGCACACCTGCGCGTGCTCCTGAGCGAACTCATAGAAAACCAGATGAACTTCACTTACGGTGATCTGAACCGCAAGAAAAAGGAACTCATCGAGGCAGAGGCCGGCGGATTGCTGGAATTTGTGCAAAGCAAGTATTCATTGGCCGATGTGGCAGGTCACAAAGAAGCCAAGGCGCACTTGCTGCAAACTGCTGCCGCAGTCAAAGGCGGCCGCCAAGACGTCGTGCCAATGGGTTACCTCGTCGCGGGTCCCGTGGGGACTGGCAAGACCTTTCTCATCACCTGCTTTGCCAATGACATCGGCGTGCCAATGGTGATCCTCAAAAACTTTCGCTCCAAGTACCAGGGCGAGACCGAAGGCAACTTGGAAAAGGTCTTGAATCTGCTCAAGGCCATGACGCCCGTCGCCGTCATGATCGACGAGGCCGATGCCTACCTCGGGCAGCGCAACAGCGAAGGCGACAGCGGCGTGAGCAGCCGTGTCTTCTCGATGATCGCCAGTTTCATGAGCAACACCGAAAATCGTGGCCGCATCATCTGGTTTTTGGTCACAGCCCGGCCAGACCTCATGCCCGTGGACTTCAAGCGGCAGGGCCGCGCCGAGGAGCACATCGCCCTCTTTTATCCCGAGACCATCGAGGACAAAAAAGAGCTCTTCGTGACCATGCTCAGGAAGACCAATTTGAAATATTTTGATCACGAGACACTGGGGGATGCGTTTTTTGAAACGATGACGGTGACCAGCGGTGCCGAGATGGAGGCTGCCCTCACCCGTGCCAAGTTTCGTGCCGCAGCCGAAGGCGCCGAGTTGGTGACCGCAGAGATCATCAAGGCTGCCCTCGACGACTTTTTGCCGCCGACCTATCCGACAGAGATTGAGTTGATGAACTATGCCGCCGTCTTGGAATGTACCTCCAAGGCGCTGTTGCCTGAGCGTTACAAAAAGCTCACGCGCCAAGAGGTCGTCGAGAAAGTGCAGCAGCTCAAGGACCAAGTCGAGCAAAATATGTGATTGCGCGGTCATGGATGTGCGCGCCCGGCTTTGGGTGGGGGCGCAAAAACAAGACCCGTAACCGCCAGCGCCGATACCAATTGCCAGC
>JANORP010000377.1:0-2686 GCA_031415375.1 Bacteroidota bacterium
CGCCCTCATCATCGTCACGCTCAATGTGTTGTTGGTGGTGGGCAAGATCGAGGAGTGGATCGTTGCGGCAGGTGACTATGCTTATATATTGTGGCTCACTGTTGTACCCGTGGTGGGAGCTGCATTTATTTTGCTGCTCTACCTTATCATCAGGCCGCTCGTCGTGGCGCGCAAGTCCACCGCATCGGGTAGCTTGCACGGCTCTGTGGCGCCGATGGCCTTCACGAACGGGCCTGTCTATAAGCGCATTGCCATCACCCTGGACTTTACAGACATGGACGCCAAAGCCATCAACAGCGGTATCGCGCAAGGCGGCAAGGATGCGCAATATCTGCTCATCCACGTCGTGGAATCGGCCGCCGCATGGATTTTGAACAGCGATGTGGGCGATTCAGAATCCAAGCAAGACTTGCTGGATCTCCAAAATTATGCCGCGCAGATGCAAGCCCAGGGCTACCAAGTGGAAGCCAAACTCGGCTATGGCAATCCCAAGCGTCAAATCCCGAAACTCGTTCAGGAATTTGACGCTGACCTCATCGTGATGGGTGCCCACGGGCATCAGTGGCTCAAGGATTTGATCCTCGGGCAGACGGTGGACAGCGTGCGGCATCGCCTCGGCATCGCGATGTTTGTGGTGAGGGAGTGATGTTTTGGGGAAGGGGCATTGGGGAGCATCCGTGCGTCCGTCCTTGGTGGATGGTTACGTTTTTCCTGTAATCTCAGTGTAAATATGGTTCAATGCCACTGCACATTGAATTGCCCCTACATGGCCATGTTTGATTAAACCTGCCATTCCTGCGGAATTGCCGTGCATCAATTGATTTGAGTATGTGACTGTCTGAGGGGGGAGTCTGGGGCATCCTGCCGGAGGTCGATCGACCAACGGCTTCCGCCCTGCGGAACAGGCGCCAGCCGTGGCCTCCCCTAAAATGTTAAACACTCACATGATTTTAATCAAGAACTGAGGTTAGTTTACTGGAATCGTTGTAGATTGATGAATCCCTTGGCGATTCTGTGGGCATTCATTGTAGGTCATTCACAAGGATTTTTATGTATCAGCGTGCTGGCAATACCCTCCAAAAAGAAAGCAAATCGATTGCAAGTGACTTGCAATCAGGGTCTAACGGGGGGCTAGCAACCCAGGCGATGATCGATAGCCGTGCCGCTGCCGTAGTACAGCGCAAGTTGCAGATGTTGGCGGATCTTAGCGGCAACGTGCAGCGTATCGTTCAAATGCAGGCCATTGCTGATCGCTATATGCAAGTGCATGAGGCCGTAAACTCATCGACAACAACGATTCCCGCGGTACAAAAATCGGAGAAATTGACAGCAATTGAAGCTGCGCCACCCAAAGGGAATGCAATCTGGCAACCTGCGCAACGACGGTCAGATGCACGCGGTGACCATGGTCGGCCCACTGTACAGCGTATGGCCGTTTCTGGCATCACGGACTTACGGCAAGCGGGAGGTACTTGTGGGCTATACTCACTAGGAATGGCCATGTCGGGCGTCGATGGGACCTTGGCTGGGAGGCGGAATTTATTGCTCAGGCGGTTGTTGGTTGCTGCGAATCAGGTAGGCACCTTCGTGGGGGAATTTATGGATGCCGACAACCTTGCGGTAGTAGCAAGGATATTGGGTTTCAATGCCAATGTCATCAATTTTGGAGATGTGAATGACATGGAGGCAAAGTTGAATGGTACTGGCGGTGCTGGCACCGTGATGGGTTATTCCGTGTTTGATACAGACGCTGGCCTCTATGGCGATCCGCAAACCAGGCAGAATCTCCTTGCATTTAAGTACCTCTTCAGCCATTGGTCGGTCGTGGAGGCTTTGGCTGCAAATAATATCACTGTACGTGATCCCAATGCACCCGGTGCCACCCGGCTCGTAAATTCAGCGGTATGGCACCAATCGAACCAAGATGCGGACAATCCCGCACATAAGTTTGGTTTTCAGGAGTTTCAAGATAAGGGTGTTGGTGATGTGGGCGATCTCAGAACCGATTGGGAGGGCAAGGAATTGGATCAGCGTGGCGGCCATGCCGTGCCTAGAACTCCACTGGATGCTGGAAAACTACCGAAACCCAAGCTGAACCTCGCAGGCAAAATTGTATCGGTAACGGGTGCCATGTCGCTCAACAATGATCCCGCGCCATTGGTCGATCGGGGCGAACAAAGCTATCTCAAATCAGATGCCCACCTTCGGGATGTAAACAAGACTTCAATTCATGATTTGAAGCAAGGCGACGTGATCTACATTTTGGATCGCAACCGCGCAGGCAAAACCTTTGATTTGGGAACCTTTTCTTTTAAAAAAGAGCATTTCTGGGTCAGGACGGAAGACAATACCGAGGGCTGGGTCAGGCGCAATGCAATTGTGGGAGCTTGAGACGGTATGGGGGCGATTTTGCATGGCCTTACATGTGAAATATAGTAATCGTGGGAATTCTGGGCAATGTGCCGTGGAGGAGGACATCGTTCACAATATTTTTTCATACAAAAAAAAACGCAAACGCTGCAAAGCCCTCCCTTGCGTCTTTGCGGTTTTTTTATATGAGTATCCGTTTCATTAACAGTAGATCCAAAAAAGCTTGTCATTTCGACCGAAGTGGTCGAGGGATCCGCCGCGGCGGAGACGAGACCACGCAGCGGAGAAATCTAGCGCTTCCAGTAACACCTCCTAC
>JANORP010000378.1:0-116795 GCA_031415375.1 Bacteroidota bacterium
TTTATTTTATAAAATTTTATGTTTTGCTTTTTTATATAAATATTTTTTTTTTCTTTTTACTTTGTATCTCCAAAAAAAAAAAAACATTTAAATTTAAATTTTAATTTGGCCGGCACAAAAAAAAAAAAAAACGACTGCAAAATCCTGGAGGAATCGCGGCTTTTTCTCTTTGTCTTGATCGTCCTCAGACGGATCCATTAAGCCCATGGTACGCATATTTCAGGATGCAAAATGTGCATCTGCGCAAATTTAGCGATTCTACCCTTGCTGTCTGCGACAATGATGGATTCCTGCAGTATTTGGAGACCGCTGCACTACAGAATGCAGACTTTAGTCAATTTTTCCCAGGGTTTAAGACAGTTCGTACACTTTTCTTATGCATTTATATCATGTTTTTCGCATCGAAATCACTACCTTGGCATGAGTTTTGGAAGCGATTCGCCGATGGATAGAAATCACGACGGATCCTGGATAGTAGAAGATCAAAATTGGTGACTCAATGAAAAAAATACTCCTTGCCTCGGTCATAGCAACCTTGAGCATAGCTGTATTGGTGATGGCCCTCAAACTGCGTCGTCTCGGTCCACCAGAAGACTATGAATATCATTTCCGCACCGAGATAGATGCCGACTACTACGACCAAGCGGCTCTGCGTGATTATTATGCAACGGGCTATGCAGTAGGTTCATTTGCCAGGGAAATGTGGAAGGAGCGCGGCATCAATGTGCGGTTCCCAGCGAGTGACAATACAAGTGACCAAGTCGCCACACTGCACTACAATGGCCTCAAGGCCTATAGCGACTCCCTCGGCGCCCGATTGAGCCGCTCCCTGCAGCTCAAAAGTCGTGGCCTTACCAATGCCGACATCAAAGTCATGGAAGCCACAGGCATGGGATTGGAAGATGCCGTCCTTGCTCACACCTATGGAGCGACACAGCTCCACAAAGGCGAGCGTAGTCCAGGTGTGCTCACGCTACAACAGCAACTCATCACCCTCGGTTATGTGATGCCCTCAGATGGCTACTTCTGGATTGAAACAGAGGTTGGCATCAGGGAATTCCAAGCCAAACAGAAACTCTTGGTCACTGGGGATGCCGATGCGCAGACCCTGAGGGCCATTTCCAAGTCAGTTCCTATCAAAACGCACTAATTGTCGATCCGCAATGGCAAAACAGGAAGAGAAAAAACAAGACATCAAAAAACAGGACGCTCCAGAGCCGCCTGTCGTGCAACCAGTATTGGAGCCCACGGTCTCCACCTCGCACTACAACTCCAAGATCGAGGCGATCAAGGACATCATCTTTGGGGAGGATTACGCCGCGCTGCGCCTGTCGCTCAAAGAGCTCGATGAGAAATATGCCCAGAAACTGGCGCAGCTCGACGAGAAGTTGCAGCATAAAATCGCCACGCTCGACGACCACTTGAGCGCTGTGATCAAAGACCTCGATCGCACCCTCAACCACAAGCTTGACGAGGTCGAGATGGACCTCAAATCGGAAATCGACCGTGTGGATCACCACAAGGCCGACCGCTTCAAGCTCGGCCAAATGCTGGAGGCCCTAGGTCGCTCTTTGCAGGAATAAGCCCCCAACCGCCCTTGCGTTGAACGAGACCGAGCACCATCTGCAAGCGCAAGCGCGCTTTCACAAGCTACAGCAATTGTTGCTGGAGGATGATCGTGCCGTCTCTGACCAGATCAAGGAAGAGGTCGAGGGCTTGCGCAAACAGCTCGTTTCCCCCGAGGAAATCCAGTCGCGGGTGAGTCCTTTCATCGAGGACAAAGTCAAATACCTCCAAGACAACTTCCCGGAACTCTTCGGCCCTGTGCTCAGCAGCACCATCAGGCGGCAGATCGAGGAGTCGCAAGACGAGATGGTCGATGCCCTGTACCCGATCATCGGCAAGCTCATCCGCAAGTTTGTCTCCAAGGAGATCGAGCACCTCACAGAGCGCATTGACCAGCAGATCAACCAGACCTTTTCTTGGCAGGCTTGGGTGCGTCGCCTCAAAGGATTGTTCAAGGGCGAATCTGAGAAAGACCGCATCATCAGAGACCTCATGAAGGCCAAAGTCGAGGAGGTCTTCATCATCGACAAAGACTCGGGATTGCTGGCAGGGTCTTGGTCGCGCAATGCATTGGCAGATGGCGACATGGTCGCTGGCATGCTCACGGCGATCAAGTCCTTTGTCGAGCATGCTTTCAGTAAGTCTGAGCAAGAGTTGGAAACCATCGAGTACAATGCCTACAAGATTGTGCTCAACAATTTCCACACCTATTATATAGCTGTCGTCATATCGGGCTCAGTGACCTCAGAGTTCAAGCTCTTGCTTACTGACATGTTGCTGCACTTTGCAGACAAATACAAGATCGCGACCAAAGACCCCATTACAGAGGACTTGGTCGATCGCAACTCCAAGGCACTCAAAGCACATTTGCAAACGATCATCGATGAAGATCAGTAAGAAAGTCATCCTTCTAGGTCACTTTGGCGTCGGCAAAACCTCCCTTGTGAAGCGATTTGTTGTCCAGAAATTTTCTGAGGAATACCATACCACCATTGGTGTCAAGGTCGATAAGAAAGAAGTCGTGATCGGCGAGCACCTGCTCACGATGATCCTGTGGGACATCGAAGGTGGCAAATCCCAACAACATCTACCACCCTCCTATTTTGCGGGCGCCCACGGCATCATTTACGTCTTTGACCTCACGCGGCCCGCGACCTGGGAAACGATAGAAGAGGAGCTCACTTACTTTACCGAGCGCCTCCCCAAAGCCTACAAGCGTATCATTGGCAACAAACGCGACCTCATCGATGAGGTGCAATTGCGCGAATTCCAGGAACGTTTCAAGGGCAGCTATGACTTCCTGAGCAGCGCCAAGACAGGTGAAAACGTAGAGGAATTATTTTTGGCACTCGGCCTAGACATGCTTTCATGAACATCGAAGACCTGAAACGCAAAGTGACCGCGCGTCGGCATCAGCTCTCTGTCATCGACCGAGAGGGCCGATTGCTTGCCACTTGCGACAGCCTCATTCCCCTACAAAAACATCTTGGCGAGCAGATCTTGCCTTTGTTTGATGTCTTTGAGGGATTGGTGGAAAGCATTCTGGCCTTGCAATCCACCGACCAAAGCATCCACTTGCCTATGATGGGCTTCTGGTTTCAAGGCAAGCCCTACCGCCTGAGCATCGAGTTTTGGGTTGAGGAAGGCACCGAAGGCATCTTATGGTTGCTCAGCACCGAGGACATTCCGACAGAAAAGCTACGACAGATCCAGCAAGACCGCAATGAGACCTATATCGGTCTGGAAAAAATCACGGAGCAGGAGCATACCCTCCGCGAATACACCGCGCGACTAGAACAGGCCCACCAGACCCTTCAACGATTTGCCTACATTGTGTCTCATGACCTCAAGGCACCTTTGAGGGCCATCGGCAACCTCGCCACCTGGATCGGCGAGGCCATCGAGAGCGGCGAGACAAGAGAGTTGCCCGAGTTCCTGCGCTTGCTGCACAACCGCGTCCAACGCATGGAGGGCCTGATCGAGGGAATTTTGCAATACCATCGTGCAGGGCATCAGCTGCATGAGCGCGAGGTTGTCGATCTTCGGGCCTTGTTGAAGGAACTGCACGAAACGATTTTCAACAACCACACCTGCGACCTCACATTGCCTGCAGTGCTACCGACCTTGTATTGCAGCCGCACAACGATCTACCAAGTCTTTTCCAACCTGATGTCCAATGCCCGCAAATATGGCAATCTTGAAGACTGCCATATCGAAATTGGCTTCGAAGACCTTGGCGCACATTATAAATTTGGCGTGATCGACAATGGCCCCGGCATAGATCCGAGACACCATGCGCGCATTTTCGAGATTTTCCAGACCCTCCAAAGCAAAGATGAGGACGAGAGCACTGGGATCGGCCTCTCTATCGTGCAGCGCATCATCGACGATGCTGGCGGCAAGATCTGGGTGGAGTCCAATCTCGGTAGTGGAGCAGCCTTTTGGTTTACATGGTCCAAGATCTCTGATTGACGTCAAAGCCGATGAACCTGCTTTTCGATTTGAATTACCCCTTTCCGTTGCGCTCTAGATAGACCTTGGCTTCCAAGTCTCCTAGTGCAGCAGCCTGCTCAAAATCGGTCCAGGCAGCATCCCGTTGCTGCAAGTGCATCTTGGCAGCCCCTCGGTAGCGATACACCTCGGCCTTTTGGGGATGCAAGGCGATCGCCTTGTCATAGGCCTCGACGGCCTCGACGACACGGTCTAGCTTCACCAGGGCATGCCCACGCAAGAAGTGTATCTCTGCATGGCGTGGATTCAGCAAAATGGCTTGGTCATAATCGGCGAGTGCCTTCTCAAAATCAGCCAATGTCGCATAGACCCCAGCGCGATCAATCCTGTAACCTGGCGAACGTGGCTCCAGGGCGATGCAGCTGCCAAGATCGCGCAGGGCTGGATAGTAGTCTTTTTGCTCGATGAAGGTGAGTGCCCGATTGTACCATGCCGACAAAAAATCAGGGAAAATGCGTATCGCCTCGGCATAGGCGGCCAATGCCCCCGGCCGATCTGAGAGTTTGGCGAGGCAATTGCCGCGCAAGAGGTGAAAGTCGGGATCGTCGGGCAGCAAGATGATGGCGCGGTCGATCGCCGCAAGGGCCGCTACATCGTCCCCAAGGGCGCGCTGAGACAGGGCAAGCGCATGGTACAAATCGGCATTGTCGGGCAGCAGGCCGATGGCCTGCCGCAGGTCATGGGCGGCCAAGATGTGATCCCCAGCCTCGGCATAGATGATGCCACGGTTGTACCAAGCTGTCGCATTGCTGGGTTGCAATGCCAGCACCTCGGTGAGCCCGCCGATCGCCGACCCCAAATCACCAGCCTCATAACTGTCCAATGCCCTTTGTTGTAACTCCGTCGCTGAAATCATAATGCAAATCTAGCACGGCAGCAGCAATAGTTTGCTTTGGAATCCAGGATTGCTGCTGCACCAAGAGGCCAATCCTTGCCTGTCATAGGCACCGAAGATCAGGATCCAGCCCCAAAATAATCGCTGGCGATTGGGTTACAATTCCTAACTTGTCCCCTCCAATCACAATATGAAGGGGGCCCCACCAGATCAGGAATTGTTGCAAGGCTTGCGTTCAGGCCGGCAAGAGGCGTTTAAGTGCCTCTACCAGCAGCATTACCCCATGGTGCGCTACCTTGTCTTGCAAAATTCAGGATCCAACACCGAGGCCGACGACGTGTTTCAAGACGGCCTCATGGTATTGATCGGCAAGCTCAGGCAAGGTGAGTTTCAGCTCACATCCTCCCTGAAGACCTTTTTGTATTCGGTCTGCCGCCATATCTGGCTCAAGCGGCTGCGCGACAAGGGCAAGACCAAGCTCATCGACTTTGAAAACCCGATTGATGTCGCCGATGAGGCGCCAGAGGAATCCAATGAACCGTTGCTCGCGCAGTTGCGCGACGCACTTGAAACCCTCGGCGATGCCTGCCGCAAAGTCCTGGAGCGCTTCTATTTCCTCAAGATGAGCATGGAGGAAATCGCCATCGAGCTCGGCTATACCAATGCCGACACCGTCAAGACTCAAAAATACAAGTGCATTTTGCGGCTTAAGAAACTCATGGAGGAGAAACAAGGCAAGGCATAAGATGGATTTCCAAGAACAAGATATCGCACTGTTGGAGGACTATCTCGCTGGGAAACTGACGGGCGAAAACCTGCGCGCTTGCGAGGCCCGCCTGCTAGCCGAGCCCGAATTGGCGATGACCTTGGAAATGTTGCGCAACATGGGATCAGCGACCCAAACCTCTGCCCAAGATGCATTGAAACAAGAAATGCGCATCGCCAAAGCTGCAGCCATCGCAGCTGGCATGGTCACCTATGCACCCGCGATCAATGCCCCTAGCGGCAACAATTTTTTGGGGCGGCTATTGAAATTCCTCATCACCCTCGCCATCACTGGCGTCGCAGCATGGTTCATTTGGAAATATGTGCTCCATCGGGAATTGCCTTGGACACTCGGATCCAGCACGACGACCAAGACCGAGACCCATGTCACCTCCCGCGACACCACGATCACCAGAGATACCATTCGGTCTCACGGATCATTTCCAAAGCGCCCACGTCAAGAATAATGAACTGATTATTTTGTGTTCAGGCGTACCCAAAAATAAATTCTTGCAAAAATATTCGTGCTTAGGTATTACGTACGGTGCAGAATGCTATCTTGGTGTATTCTTTCTATCTTAAACACACTCCTAATACAAAACTAGGAAATGAAAAAGCTCAAAAATTACGCGATCATCCCAATGTTGGCGCTCGTGGCATTCTTCATGATTGCCGCTAGAAGTGCAGAAACAGCAGGTACGCAAGCCACACAAACAACAGCTGGCGCACCTGTCGTCACTGGTGGTCAGTCCTCCAACCTCGACATGACAGCTCCTGCTAGCGCCGAAGCCGCTACCGCTACGACTGTCAATGCCAACACTGCAAAGCCGATCAAAGGCGACGACAAATTGTCTCTGAAAGAGAAAATTGCTGCCAAGATGATCGCCAAGCAAGTGAAAAAAGAAATGGGCAACGATGCCATCGGCAAGACCACTGGCGGCAAAAGCCAATTGATCGCGCTGTTGTTGGTCATCTTTTTGGGTGGCATTGGTATCCACCGTTTCTACCTTGGCTATACTGGCATTGGTATCCTCATGCTGTTAACGGGCGGCCTTTGCGGCATCCTTACGATCATCGACCTCATTCGTATCTGCACCGGCGACTTGAAGCCAAGGGGTGGCGAATACGAAACCACCCTGTAAGAGAGGCGGTAAAACACTTATCGACTATTTCGAGAAATAGGAGCAATTTAGATTGCTCCTATTTCTCATTTTTACAAGGTTGTCATCCTCATTTTTTGGCACTAAAGACGCAATCATATTCTATGGCAAAGCAAATTAAGTTATCTAAACCGCAGGCATTGGCGCTTTGGCTCAGTGCACAAATCGCCCCTGTTTGCTTCGCTGTCTTTGTCGCATTTTATCTCCTGCAAAAAACAACCTTACAATTTGAGTGGGGGATGGCCGCGACATTCATATTAGGATCGCTCGGTGCAGTGATCCATTATGCAAGCCTCAAGCGCGGCATGAAGTTCAGGCTCATCACGACGGCCATCATGGCGGTCGTCACCATCGGGCTTGCCTTTGGGTTGGCCCGGGCATTTGCCATCGACTACAGCAACCTCAAAACTTGCCAAGTCTGCGGTTTTGTGACCCTGCCAGAGCTGGGCAAGACCTGCCCTGTCTGTCATGTCAAATTCAGCGAGACAGACGCCAGGATCGAGGATTATGAATCATTGGATGACTATCGCATCGCGGCGCAGACCATGTATTTTATGCCCACAGCCCCAGATACGAGCATTGATTTCTTTGCCCCCCTTGCGGGTGGCGCACCTTATACCAAGGATCCTGCCTGGAGACCAAGTGTGCGCAAACAAGACATCTTGGAAGTGCAGGCTATGACCATCGGGAAGTAGGCGACCACCAATCCCTGATTGGAGTTTGAGGGAACAATAGGACGCTCGCCAAATCGAAGCCAGCGAAACTTACAGCATCATGCCTTGCTGTAGTAGGTAAAAATTACCTTGCTGGTTCGCCCTTGTGCGAAACCAAATTGACCATCTCCATTCACAAGCCTCACAACTCCAACTCTGTCGCTCCCCATACCAGCATATAACGCAGATTGAGCACCGATGCATTCACAAAAGTCGTCTTGCCACGCAGCTCGGTGCCGTGCGCTTCATGGATGTGACCAAACACATGGAGCTTGGGCTGTATTTCCTGCACCTTGGCCATCAAGTCTGCACAGCCGACCAGTGTGCCATCTTGCGTTTTGTCACACACACCATGGGGCGGACCGTGGGTGACCAAGATGTCGGTATCGGTGGGGATCAAGTCCCAATGCTTGCGAATGTCGGGGCCACGCTGCCGATTGAACGCCCAGTCATAAAACCAAGGTTGAATCGGCGAACCCCAAATTTTGATCCCATCGATCTCGGTGCCACTGTCGTTGAGGTAGATGACATTGGGTGGAATGAGCGACAAAAACAGCGCAGGATCTTGCTCGGCCATGAAGTCATGGTTGCCAGCGATCAAAACCTTATACGCATGCGGTTGCTTCGTTAGCCATTGCATGAAATCTGTCACTTCTTGCAAGCGCCCTTTTGCGGAGAAATCGCCTGCATGGATCAGCAAGTCGCCAGGTGGCAAGTGCAAGCCATCATGCTGGCCATGGGTATCAGAGATGAGCACGATGCGCATACACGTTGGAATTATATTTTTATAAATGAACCCACAATGGGAATTGTATGGGGGCTTTGGAGAATGATCCAATAACGTCCAGCAGCGAGATGCCGCACCGACAAGTCCAAGCCCGATGCGGAACCAGTCTCCCATTGCCCAAATTCTCCACCCAATGCATCACAGAGCCGCAGGCAGCTTCCCGGCAAGGGGTGCTGCAATTGCAGGTGCAAGACATCCACCGCTGGATTGGGAGACAATGCCCAAGTCGGCATCACCTGCGAAGCGTCCATTTCCACGGGGTTCCCAAGGTACATCACACTGTTGCGATGCGATTGCTCGTCGTCTTGAAACAAGACAAAGGCAGCGCCAGGATCAAATGCCAACATAGGGTGGCTCACCGTATTGTTATAGACAGCTTGCCCGCCGACCAGTTGCCAAGTGCCCGCGACGTAGTGCATCACCCGTGGCAGCCCCTGCGTGGCATGCGCGACGCAGAGCAAATGCAAGTCCCCTGTCGGACTCACCGCCAAGCTAGCCACATCGCCCGTAGCAAAGCCGCTAGCGCCCAATTGCAGCCAGTTGCCATTGCTGAAGAGCTCCACTGACAGCGCATCTGAGCTGTCACGCCGCAAAACCGCCACCCCATCGCCCGTGCCGTCCAGCATCGACACGAGGGCCACATACTGCTCCGTGACATGATAAAATGCGGGAAATGAAGGCCAGCTTCCATGGTCGTAATGCAGTAAGGCCACTGCGCCTTGCAACAACAAGATCGGATCGCCCGTTTCATCCAGCTCAATGTCGATGAGCCGCCCTGCAAAAGCGCCCTCTTGATGCCAGGCCGAGCCACCACGGTCAGAAATGACAAAAGTGCTATCGGCCATACCCACTTGCCACCAGGCAAGCCAACGCACCTCCCCTTGCAGCGCCATCAACACGCGTGGGTTTCGCGCATCGGCGACGACAGGCAACCCTATTTCGGGAAGCCAGCTTCCATTATCAAGCGTGTACAAGGCCAATGCAGGCGTGAGCGCCACCATAGGCTCATCATTTGGAGCCATCACCATACTGCACTCAGACTGACCGCTCATCGGCAGACCTACCCCAAAGGGCAGCCATACAGCGCCATCATAGCGCATGACCGACGCGGCCCCCAAACTGGCAGTCGCTACCAACACCTGTCGCGCATGGTTTAGCACCATTGCATGACCACTCACACTATCGGCTCCCAACCATTGCGGACCCAAAAAACTCCATTGTGCAGCAGCAATGGGCCAGACACAGCCGATCCACAAGCCAATCCACAAGATCCGCTTTATCGCATGTCCAAGACCAGAGTATTTTGCATTCACGATTGAAAAATACGGCTTTCCGCTGAATATCCCTTATTTTTGGATTGGTATAAGACTGGATTCGAGATGAGATCAACTACTTTAAAGCATATTGCCTTGACTGGCATGCTGGCATTGACCTTGGCAGGAAATGCCTTTTCGCAAGACACCCTGCGTGTGATGACCTATAACCTGCTGCGCTATGGCGCTGCCGGCATCGGCTGCACACCGACGGGCGTGACGACACGCAACCCCTACTTGCTCGGCATCATGGGCGCCACCTTGCCTGATATTTTGGGGGTGAATGAAGTGGGTCCCTTTGCGGGCAACACCAGTCCCGCCAACAACCTGCTGATCAATGTGCTCCAGCCCATCAATCCAGCCTACCGTGCGACGACGATGACCTTCAACGGCAGCCAAGACATCGCCAATTGTATGTATTACAACAGCGACAAGGTCGGCTTGGCAGATGAGCAAGTCATCCCTGAGCCGACTTTGACCCTCAGGGACATCAATTACTACAAGTTTTATTACAAAGGTCCAGGTTTGGCCCTTGGCGACACGACATTCATCGAACTCGTACAAGTACACCTGCATGCCAGCGATGAAAACACCCGTCAAGTGCAGACATCAGACATCATGACCTTTTTGAATGGCTTGGGTCGCAGCGGCAACTTCATAGTGCAAGGTGACCTGAACCTCGACGGCTCCACTGCCGGCTCCTTTCAAAACATGGTCGCCCACCCCAATGCAGACTGCAAGCTCAACGATGTCTTGAACCTCGTAGGCAACTGGCATAGCAATGGCAGTGCCTTGCGCGCCATGACACAAGCCACATCCAGCAGTCCCGCCAATCCCTGCGGCTCCGGCGGCCCACTCGACGACCGGTTCGACCACATCTTGGTCTCCAATTCGCTGCTCAACAATACGGCAGGCATCGTAGCCATCCCATCTTCTTATTGGGTGCCTGGCAATGCCACTTCCCCCAACCGCAGCGTCACCGCAGCGGTCCTGAACAACCTCAAACTCAGCAGTGACCACTTTCCAGTCGTCTTGGACTTTGAAGTTTCCAGAGCCGTCGCCAGCGAGGTCAGCCGTCCCAAAACTGCGTCACTGCAACTGCGCCGCAATCCCAGCCAAGGTATGATCGAGGTCGATGTCGCTTTGCAGACCTTGCCTAGCTACAGCTGCCAATTGCGCCTCTTGAGCCTGAGCGGCCAATTGCTCAAGACTTGGCCCGTCGCGCTTGGCCAAGCCCAACAATCCCTGCGCCTCGACGCCAGCAACATCGCAGCAGGCGCCTATTTCCTTCAATTGCAAGCGGATGAGCAGGTGATTGCAAACGAAAAGGTGCTCTTGATTCAGTTGTGAGCCACCTGCAAAAACTAGATTTTTGAACGGGCGTAAGGCCATCAGGGAGATTTATCGATAAATTTTCCTTAGTTTGGGACTGCTACTATTGAATCCAAGAAAATGAAACGTCATTTTGTATTGTTCTCAGGAATTGTCTTGCTCGGACTCGGTTTGACGGCGACGCGCTTCTTGCGTACCGACGACTTGCCCCCCGCTTCGAACTGGGACAAAAACACCCCTGTTGCAGAGGTTTTAAAGGCACTGGGCGAGGATTATCCCAAACATAGGCCCGCCGACATGACCCCTGAGTTGGCGCAAAAAGGCAAGGAAATTTTCTTTACGGGCACGACGGTCGGCCCAGATGGGAGCAACATTCGCCTGCAAAGCCGCCATTTCACCTGCAACAACTGCCACAACGCAGCCAAGGAAGATCCAGATTTGCGCATCAGCGATCCAGAAGCGCGGCTTGACTACGTTTTGCAGCAACGCATGGCGTTTTTGCCCGCCACGACCATGTATGGCACCGTGAACAAATCGAGCTGGTACAACGACGATTACCTCAAGAAATATGGCGACCTCGTCAAGCCAGCCTACAACAGTCTGGAATATGCCATCCACCTCTGTGCAACGGTGTGTAGCCAAGGCCGCGACTTTACCGATTGGGAAATGAAGGCCATGCTCAGCTACTATTGGTCGATCGAGTACAAACTCGGCGACCTCAGCATGGGCGCCGAGGATTGGAAAAAATTGCGCGATGCTGAAGGCAAGGGTGCCAATGCAGCAACCGCCAAGTGGTTGCACAGCTTCTATCGTTCAGGTTCACCAGCCACCTTTGTGGAAGCTCCTGAAGACAAAGGCAAAGGCTACGAAGTGAAGCGCAAGCCCGACGCCAAGCGAGGCCGCCTCATCTACGACAACAGTTGCCTCATGTGCCATGACGAGCAAGGCCCAAGCCACTACTTGAAACTCGACAACGGCGCACTTTCGCTGAGCATGTTTCGTGAACACTTCAAAAGCAAAGGCCACCTCTCTTTGTATGAAATCGTGCGCCATGGCACCTATGCCGACACAGGCCACCGTGCCTACATGCCCAACTTCACGGCTGAGCGCCTTAGCAATGAGCAAGTCGAGGATTTGCGGGCTTACATGACCGCAGAACCCAACTGATCACCGATGAAAGCCATCTGTAGAGCTGCACAAATTCTGGCCATGCTGCTCATGCTCAGCATGACCACCACGGGCTGCATTGCCAGCTATAACCATAGCACGCCCGAAAAACTGGGCAAGACACTCGTCAAGATTCTCAAGAACCAAGATCAGCCCGGCCTTGCGATGATCATTCCCAATGAGCAGGACCTGGAGAGTTTCCTCGCCACAGCCGACATGCCCGCCGACGAATTGGCGGCATTCAAGGAAGAAATGAAAATGATCATTGGTGAGTTTATGAAAACGGCCACCAACTCCTTTGAGCGATCATCGGATGCCGCATCACGCGATGGCGTCGTGCTTTCCAAGGCCAAGCTCGGCGATGTGCGCACCGAGACCTGGCAAGGCCCCGACAATGAGCTCGCCAACATTGAAATGGACCTCACCTACGCCGAAAAAAAATACATCCTCAAAATCAAAGATGCGGGCAAAGTGGCAAGCGGCTGGGTACTCGGCGGCGATGGCTTCGAATTGGTCCCTGGCGGGCAGTAAACACACCGCAGCCACCAAAAGGCCCGATGACGTCCCACCTCGAAAAATATTTCAAAAATATCACCCCATGGGCTTGCACAATCCAAAAAGTACGTGCATCTTTGCATCCCCAATCAGGGAAAGTTCATTGATCCAAGCGCAGAACACCATGCTGCGGTAAAATATAGTGCGGGGTAGAGCAGATGGTAGCTCGTCGGGCTCATAACCCGGAGGTCGCAGGTTCGAGTCCTGTCCCCGCTACCAAAAGTCGGCCTCTGGCCGACTTTTTCAGTGTGAGGGCGGAGCGTGAGAGGCGAGGAGGAGCAAAAATGTACACCGTATATGTCTTATTTTCTGAAAAGCACGACAAGCATTATGTCGGATTTACCACCGACCTTGCAGAGCGCTTCCTTTCGCACAATCACCTATCATCCAAGGGTTGGACGGCAAGATATCGCCCTTGGGAAATCATTCACACAGAGGAATTCACGACCAAGACCGAAGCCATGGATCGGGAAAAGTGGCTCAAGTCCGGTATCGGGCGAGCCTTCACCAAAACCCTTCCCCACTAGCTCGTCGGGTTCATATCCGCCTTGGCGGACGCAGGTTCGAGTCCTGTCCCCGCTACCCAACGGGAGGATGCATCAACACAGATGCTTTCTCCCGTTCTTTTTTGCCCCAAAACATTGCTCAGTTGGCTGGAAATGCGGATTAGCTCGTTTACCCTCGGGGTTCGAACTGTGTCCGTTTTCTTGGAATAGTACATACCCTCGGGGAAGGCCAGTTTTTGAACCCTTTGCCTGTCGCGGTAGTCCCCCTTTTCCCACATTGCAGCCAGATTTCGGCATATTTGAACGCATTCCTCGATGTCTTTCAGGAGGTTCGAACTTTTTTGCTGGACTAGCTCCAATTCCTTCAAAATCGTCTGCTTCTCGGCCCTGAGTTGTTCGCTGAATTCGTCGTAGTCTGCGCGGCTGATTTCCTCGTGCAGGACGAACCGCTCCTTGAGCCTCGTGAGCTTCCCGTTGATTTCCTTGAGCCGTCTTTCCATCACCTCGGCCTCCTTGAATTTCTCGGAGTTCATCTGGATCATGGTCGCCTCAAGCTCCATTGTGATGATCGGAATAAACTCGTCCTTGATGGTGAATTGGGCCAACTCCTTCAAGAATTTCTCTCCAAGGCTGTTGGCATTGACATTGCTCTTACACTCGCGGCCACGGCAATTGTAGTAGGGCAATGGGTTGTTGCGCACCTTGCCATTCTTCTTCTTGGCGATGTAGCCAGTGAAGGGTGTGCCGCAATGCTCGCAGATGAGGAACCGTTTGAGCGGGAGGGCATTGTTCTCCTCGGTGACGGTGTAGCCGTTGCTGTTGTTGGACTTGAGGATGCCATTGACCGCAAGGAAGATTTCTGGGGAGATGATCGGCTCGTGCTTGCCTTGGATGACCTCGCCCTCAAGGAGGTTGTTGGCGATCATCCCGCAATAGAACGGGTTTCTGAGCAACAGCGACATGGAGTTGCGGGGGATGTCGAGGCCACGGGCCTTGAGCTTCCTGCGAATCTCCTCGGAGGTGAGTGCAGGGTCTTCGTATTTCCAAGTGAAGGCTTTCTTGATGAGCGGAGCCTTGGTCTTGTCGAGTTCGATGGCCTTGTTTGCCCGGATGTAGCCCATCGGAACATGTCCGCACCAATGGCCCTGCCTGAGCTTCGCCTTGATGCCGTCCACGCATCGCTTCCTGCGGATGTCGTTCTCCTGCTTGGCCCAGATCAATTGCTGGTCTTCCATGCCCGAGCCATACACCTCCTCGTTGTTGATCGGCATGGTCGCCGACTTGATGGTGATGC
Organism: Bacteroidota bacterium; assembly: GCA_031415375.1. Taxonomy (GTDB): domain Bacteria; phylum Bacteroidota; class Bacteroidia; order J057; family JADKCL01; genus JADKCL01. The sequence goes on from JANORP010000378.1 coordinate 14,505, forward strand.
CGTACTTGGATTTCAGCTCCTCCTTGACCACGATGGCGGAGCCACCCTCTCGGGAGAAACGCGAATAGTCATAGAAGATGATGTAGCGAATCTGGTTCGCCTTCTTTCTTGCAAAGGCCAGCATCTCCTCGAAGTCCTTGCGGACGCTGCCAGACTTGGCGCTCTCGCCCCTGTTGCCGAACTCGGCCACGATCTCGTAGCCGCTACGCTCGGCAAATTGCTGGCAGGTTCTTGCCTGGACTTCGAGGCTCGTGCGGTCTTCCTGTGCCTTGCTGGAAACACGGGTGTAGAGGATGCACCGCTTGTTGCCCGAATCGGCCTTCTTTGCCTTCCCGATGGCGAAAGGCTGGAACAAACCAATGTCATTCATGCTCATGCTTCTTTTGGATAAAATTGGCCATCAATGAAACGAACTGCCGAATCGAGGCGAGTATGCCTTGCGCCTCCCCATCGGAAAGATGCTCGCAACCCGCGATGCTCCTGATGTCGTCGAGGGTCGCCCACCTTGGGCCGTTCGTCTTGAAAAATGCTGAAGTTTTGTTGTTTGCCTTCACAGCACAATGCGAATGGCGCGGCTCCCTTTTCTCGGGTCGCCGAACCTGCGTGCATCATCCCCGTGCATGGGGTTTTGTAAATGGGATTGGTCATCGTCAAGCTGGAAATTTGTACTTGAGTGTGTTTTCGATCTTTGTGATTTGGCCCTCGTGCTGCACGATGGAAATGTCTTGGTACTTTCCTGCTGCCAAGACATCAACGATCTTCCGTGTCACCTCCTGACTTTGCCTGAGTTCCATGCTTTTCATCTTCTTGTCCTTGAAATTCACCGTAACCGAATCGTACAGGCCCGAATGGATGATGCGCAAGACGGTCTGCTCGTTGGGTTCCAAGATTTGCAGGTCGCCCATCCGCTCGATTGCAAGGCCGCCCCTTAGAAACTCCTTGATGATGCCCGTGATCGGGATTCGCAGGTGGGATTCAAAGGACAGGCGGTCAAGATGCTCGGGGAAGATGAAATGGTCAAGCTCCTCATGGATTGCAAATGGCGCTCCATCGGTGAATGCCACCAAGATCACGGGGCAACGCTTGACGATGGAGGACAATATAAGGTGTTGCAACCAATTGCCATCGAGCTGCTGCTCTTCGAAACCTCCATCGAAACGGCCCTGCATGTCCTTCTCCATTGCCTCGCGCCCTGCCTCGTGATCCGCATTTGAGTTGCCCCTCGCCCGATAGATGCTCCTCAAGTGGATGTCCAGATCGACAATCGATGCAGGTTGGAAAAGGCTTTGCTTGACCACCTTGATAGACTCCACGGGCAGCCCGAACCTGCGCATCTCGTCGATCATGCGTACCCAGATGAACTCCACGAACGAGAAGCGCCGCCAACGCTGCCCCTCCTCCCTGAAATTGTCGATAAGTCCGACGTTTTCCCAATGGTTGATGACCCGGTAAGACACGCCCGTGTCCGTCCCGATGAAGTGCCTTTGAAGGAGCGCGTTGGCGAGTTCCTTGACTTTCTCGTAGCGGCGGTCGCCAATGTAAGGTGTGAAGTCCATGCCTGATGTTTATTTTATATTAAACGCAAGTGTATGAAAAACATTTTCAATACACAAGTGGTGGTTTAAAATATTTTTCATGCAAGGGTTCGCGGTTCTAAGGGAGGTTCGGAGCCGTGAACTCGCAGGGCCAAATCGCGACCAATAATCTGGACAATTTATGTCGAAAATCGAAAATGCCCTTTTCCGGGCTTTTCCGGGCTTTTCCCTTCTTTTCCTTCCTTTTCCTGGCTTTTTCCAGCTTTTCCGAGCGGCAAAAAATGAGCGCCGGATACTGGCAGGGTGTGTCCAGTTTTCTCGTCTCCCACACTTGTGGGTGTTAAGATTTCTGGTTGCATTGTCCTGGCTGGGTTTGACCTTCATAGGATGTAGGTGGGTTGGATGAAAGCCTTGGCGTACAATCGGAGTGATGCCTCAAAGCGGGGGAATCAAATTCTTCTCCCGAAAACTTGTTATGGAATGGGCACGATGGCTGCACCTTGTGCCTGATACGTGTTGATGCTGCGTTGAAAAAGTCGTAACCTTGTGTATTAGTCTCTTATAGATCGCCATGGAAAAACGGATAGTATTGATTGTCTCACTGGTCGCCGCATTGCTTCCTCAATTTCTTTCAGCCCAGGACGGTATTGGAAACATCCGCACTGAGTCAGAAGTCGGAAAAATTTACCAACTCAAGTCCTCGCTGAATTGGAAGCCGCAATCCCAGCCTTTCACGATGCATGAGAAGGCAACGGGCGGCGCTGATCCCAATCCCATGCCTACAGTTGGGAACCAAGCCGTCGATAAGGCGGCAGCCACCAACGCCTTCATCGCGAATGTGGGGACGAATTTCGAGGGGAACCATCTCACGGGTGGTACGCCGTCCGACAATAGCCTTGCCATCTCGAACAACGGCCTTATTGTTTCCGTTGACAATTACAGCATTGCATACTTCAAGGAAAATGGCGACACCATCACTCAGTTTGGCTTGCCTTTGAACAAGTTTTACAGCGATTCGACGATGGATAGGGACCCTTTTGACCCTAGGGTAATCTATGACAGCTACGACGACCGCTTCATTCTCATCTCAATGTTCCATTCCAATGACTACAAGCGGTCAAAGCTCCTTCTCAGCTTTTCAAAGCCGTTGGTGGCCGATACAGTTGAATGGGTACATTACCAGATTAATTGTGATAGCGTGTTCACGGCAGCGGATGAGCGAATGTTCTATTTTGACTATCCAAACATTTCCGTCACCAAGAGCCAACTCATCATCACCAGTAGGATTGCAAGGCGAGATACGATTGCAGGGACGAATGCACTGCGAACCAATGTCATTTTCCAGATCGACAAGTCCAAGGGATACAACGCCTTGCCTGTGTTGGGCCAAAAGACGTGGAGGAAGGTCGAAAACACTGAAAACGTGAGCAACATCAACATTGTACCTGCGATGGATGCGCTGCAAGGACTTAGCTCGGATACGGTCGTCTATCTTGTAGGAAACTATGGTGACATCAGCACCACGTTTTTCTGGTTCGAGCTTCGGGGAGCGCCAAGCAGCCAAACGGCCCAAATCACTCCGCATGGGACTTTCACCTCCTTCTACTACTCCTCTCCGTCTTACGCCTCACAGCAAGGTGGGCTGGGGCGCGACCGAATCTCCGTTTTGGATTGTGACGTGCAGTACGCGCTGCTCCAAAACAACAAGATGCACTTCGTTTTCACACGCAGCAACAATGGATGGGGCGAACTGGTGTATGCCAACATAGACATTGGAACCAACACCTTCTTTTCATCGACTTTCGACAGGATTGCCGACCAAGAAAATCTACTGAGGCCATCGATCGCTTGTTTTGGGGTTGATTCAACGGATGAGAACTACCTGATAGGCTTTCTGCGTACAGGCCCAAATCAATTTCCTGAGATATGTGCCATGAACTATGACAGCCTGGGATGGGGCATTGTACCAACCTCGGTCAAGACTGGTCATGGAATTTTGGATTTGAGGTCAGATTTGGTAGCACCTTGGGACTCAATGGAGCGTTGGGGCGACTACACATGCATCCAAAGGCGTTACAGCGATCCTTTGAAGCGGTGCTGGATGGTCGGCGCTCATTCATTTGGGCTTACTGCCAACCATTTTGGAAAGCTCAGTGGCGTGAACGCATGGATTGCCGAGCTGGGTGACTCGCTCCCCGCATTGGCAACTACATCGCCCACATCCATCGAATCCTTCATCCTTTATCCCAATCCCGCAAATGCCTCCAGAATTGTAACAGTGGAATTCCCCAAGATGGAGATCGGGCAGGTCAAGGTGATCGACGCGATGGGAATTGTGAAGCATTCGGCAACCCTCTCGGGCCGATCAATCGTGCTTGCAACAAATGAGCTCGCTTATGGTATGTATTTTGTAAAGGTTGAAATCAAAGGCAAGAATTATGAAACCCAAAAATTGGTTATTCGCAACTAGCGTTTTGCTCATTTCGATGATGGCCGCTTGCACTCCATCGACTCCAATGGTACGTATTGGAGATAATGCCGACTCATTGCAAGTGGTAGCCCTTACATTGCGCTTGGATTCAGTTCAAGGGAGTTTAGAGGATGTGACACGGAAGTTTCAGGAAGTGAAGGCCCAATTGGACTCTCTTCGGGATTCCATTGCCAAGCCGACTACGAAAAACCCTATGGGAAACAGGGTAAAGTACGGTGGCGTTCCAAAAGGTGACCCGATCAAGGACAGTGATGGAGCAATGGGCAATCGAAGGTAGGTAAACCTGAAAAATATGAAACCAAGAAACTTGTTGTACTCAGGTAGCCTCCTGGCCTTGGCCATGATTTGGGGATGCACATCGCCAAGCACTCCCAAGGAAAATAGGGGCTACATCGATTCGGTTGCCTTGCAACTTACTGTTCGCCTAGATTCAATCGAATCCAAACTTGAAAAGGTGAATGCCGACAACGCAGCACAGGCTCTACAATTGGATGCAATCAGGGACACGTTGGCAAAGTCGCCAATCGATCAGAGGCCGCAACGCAAGACTGTTACACAGTCGATGAAGGGACTCCCAATTCGGGACAAGTGACAATGCAACAATGCCACCTGCCCTTGGACTCCATACAAAGTGGAGGACACGCCAAAGGTCGTCGAGGCAAGGCGCATAAGCCAAAAGCGTATGAGAATCCAAAATTCCATCCAAAAAGTCGAATGAAAAGCTCTTGAATGGCGGCAAGTAATGGTGCTTGCATCCTACACGGAAGCACAATGGCTACATGCTAAGTCCAATTATTTGTACCTGATTGCTTCACCTTCAATTACTTTGCGCAATGAAAACAACTTCTCTTTCGTACCTCTTTTTTCTCGTGGCCTTCGCAAATCTAGGCCAATTGGCAAAAGTTCATGCACAATCAAATGACCCTATTCGTAATTGGACAGGTCATCAAAGTGCGATGGAGGTCAACCATCGCGCTCAATACCGCACGTTGTTTGCAACTTTTTTGCCTTCCGTCCAACTGTCCTTAGCCAAGGATGCGAACGGGATTGTAGTCACTGGTATTGCCAGTATCGACTCTTTGAATGCGGTCTATGGCTGTACCAGTATTGTCAAACGGTTTAGCGGCAAAACAGAAGCAGTTGATTGGGACTTGGACAAGTCCTACCTATTGAATTTCGCTGCTGACATTGATGTGGTAGCGGCAAGGGTAAAATACTTGGCAACAGGGCAGTTTGCCAGATTGAACTTGAATCTCCCAATAAAAGTTGAGGGAGGCAGCGCGGCCCATGTTCCAAACGATACGCGATACTCTTCCCAATGGGCGCTCAACAACGACTCAATTACTGTTGCTACTGCCTTTTCCACACCAGCACGGATTGGGGCCGACATGAGGATGGAGAATGCTTGGGATTGCGAAAAGGGGGACACTACGATCATTGTTGCAATTATCGATACAGGGTGCAAGACCGATCACCCTGAACTTTCAAGTCGGCTTTGGACGAATTACGGCGAAATACCGAACGATAACATTGACAATGATGGTAATGGACATATCGACGACATCCACGGGTGGGATTTCAGGCAAGACGATAAGACGCTAGAGGACATTGATTCGAGCGGTCACGGTACGGGAATCGCGGGTGCAATTGGTGCGAGATCAAGCAATGCCAGCGGCTTGTCTGGCGTGGATTTGAATTGCCGCCTGATGATCGCCAAATTCACCAACTATAGGGGCGCGACCATCACTCCTTCAGACTTAGATAGTGCATTCAAGTATTCTGTGAACAACGGTGCTGACGTGATTTGTTTTGCCTACGTTATCGCCAATGACGATGAGATAAAGGCTGCATTGCAATTTGCACACTCCAAGAATGTTTTGGTCGTCACCATCACGGGAAACAAGGGGACTGATGCTGATACCATCTTCCCTGCCGCCTATCCAGACAGCATCGGGCTTTTGGTGGTTGGGGCAACTGGCCCAGATGATCGTCGCTCAAATCCTTTTCTTGGAAACCCACAATACGGAGGCAGCAACCATACCATCAACATTGATGTGACTGCACCTGGGGATTACATACTCACTCTCGACAATCTCACGAACAACCAATTTTACACGGTCGGGGGAACAAGTGCGGCTGCGGCGCACGTCACGGGGTTGGCAGCGCTTCTCAAATCCCAAAATCCAAGCCTAATTCCTGACTCCATTGCGGCGATCATCAAGCGGACGGCTGATGACCAAGTGGGCGATCCCTTGGAAGACATTCAAGGTTTTGACCGCTACTATGGGTACGGTCGTGTAAATGCGGAACGAGCACTTTGCGGCACCAATGCAGTCACTTCGATTCAGCCTTCGACAGCATTGCTCTCCATTTTCCCAAACCCAAGCACAGGAAAAATTACTGTAACCGTTGCCAATGTACAGATGAAATCGGCCAAAGTTAAGATTCACGATGTCCACGGTCGGCTTGTATTGGCTCAGGACTTCAATGCAGGGCCGCAAATCGCCATCGACCTACCCCCGACAATTGGCCTTTACATGGTCGAAGTAATTGTAAACGACCGTTTGCGTGGCGTGGCCAAGGTCTTGAGAATCGAATAGCCGCTACTCGGAAACGCAGCCCATTTTCTTTTCGGAAATGGCCAAGAACCCTGATAAACAGTCACGATTGACCGAAATCGTCCACGACACTCGGCGATTGGGTAGGTTTCAGCAAGGCAATTTGCCCATCTAGCTGGCCTTTTGGCGTAATTGCAATGCAGGAATTTGAGTGCTTTTTGCATTGATAAAGCGTGTTTACTCCATTGAAGAGTTGCGGACAAACCATCAAAAACGCTACGCATTGCAAGTATTGGAAGGACAATAGGCGAATTTAGTTAGCCAATGCGATGTAAGAAGCAATGAGACAAATGCCGCTTACAATCACCCAATCCCCAAATTTGTCGGCAATTCGCGTTCACAAAATGCCCTTGAATTCGCTATCTTGCCCTTGTCTTCATCAGTCTTCCAACCATCAATGTATAGTGTGTATGAAAAAAATACTCGCGCTGATCTTGTTTATCTTGATTTCATTGTCCGTCGTTCAAGCCCAAGGAAATGGGGGCGGCAATGGAAATGGCAACGGCTTCGGGAATGGTCAGGGGAATGGCTTTGCCTGGGGCAATGGCGGCGGATTCAATGGGCTCGTGACTTGGCTAGAGAATGGTGGGCAAGTACCGCAGGTGATCTCGCTGGCTACAATCTACAAGGCCCGTAATTGGGGGCAGCAAAATTTCAGCCTGAACTATGGGCAAATGGTGGCCAAATATGCACAGGGGCAACTCACAGTGACCTACATTTCAACGGCACCACCGAGTTTGGTTTTCAGGGTGGCTTATGGTGGTTTTGGAATTACAGTGATTCTGGACGATCTCTGAGGGTACCTCGCATTGATTCATAACGATTGTGGTGGGATTCACTACTTTTTTGCACTAAGCCATTTTAGAATAGGCTCATAAAATAGCCGCCTTTCCGCTCCATCAGTGGCTAGGAATGCCATCAGCTTGTTCTGAATTTCCTCAACTGCATTTTGAAGGCCCTTGCGCTGGTTCTTTGTAGGCCTTATTTCGGCGAATTTCTTACAATTTTTTCTCAAAAAATTCAACAGGGTGAATGCAGGCAGGGCAAACCCACCCTGCTTGATCATCAAACCTCGATAGTTTCTGGCATAGTGCAAGTGCTGCTCGACTTCCTTCAAGTCAAACAGAATCATCAAATGGCAAACTCGTTGCGTAATTCGGTAAAGCAGCGGCGTCTTTTGATCCTTGGCTCTCAAAAGTTCATGGCTTATGGCAGTGGCCTTATTCACATCCTGCATCCCCAGATAGGCGAGCATCATGCAGATTAAGATGCGAGACCGATTGCCGCCAATCTCAGATTGCAGCACAAAATGCTCATTTCGCTCATAGATCGCTACAGCCGCCATGAGCGTATCGTGGTTGTTGCGTATGAGCGCGTAGTCGAGCAGCATTACAAGATAACGAATGAGGTAGATGGAACGTGTGGCAGGTGCCTCCGGGTCACTCGCCTCAAAATTTCGCAATACTTCAAGCCCCCCCTCCTGGTCTCCAAGCTCGGTACATTGATCGAAGAGCATTTTCAAGCGCTTTGTCCGCTCCGTTGGTGAGAGAAAGTGCTCTGCTGCATCCCGCTCACAAACCCTTCTTGTCATCTGGCTTGCCACTCGAATATTGCCGCTCAGGCTATTGAAAACCTCATCTAGCAGGGATTTATTGCTCCAAAGTAGCGGTGGATAGCCTGTGAAATCACGATTTGCAAAATCAGACGCGAGGTAGGTACTGATCAGTTTTTGATCTAGGCCGCCCTTCTTGGTTCTTGCGGTAATCACCTTGTCCAAATACTCGGTACGGAAATAGGCGATCTCTTGGGCAAGCAAAATGTTTGCTTTCGCTTGGGCTAGCTCCAAGGTGAGCCTTCCCCTCTCCGATTCTAGGCAGCTTCCTTCAAAGATATGTGGCAATATCAAAGCCTCCAACTCTGCCAGCTTCACAAGCCGTTCTAGGTAGCATCGTTTTGTGGCATGCGCCTTCGCGAAGGCGATTTCATGCATCGTGTCTAACAGACTCTGCTCAGGATTGGAGTTGGGGTTTTCAGCAATTTCGATAAGCGCCTTCGGCAACCCATATTTCAGCTCTCCAATAGCCTTGTCTAGCTCCCGATTTGCAACCACACGCATCGAGACAAGGTCAAATCCTTGAAATGCATCCTTTTCATCAAAATCATTGTAGGGCTGCCGACCTCGCTGCCAGGCTACAAGTTCAGCAAACGTGCGCTTCTTACGCCCGCTCCTCAGCATTGCCATAACATCCTCAAACTCGCCATCCGACAACGCATTTACATTGTCATTGAGGCGGCTAGAGGGTGGCCTTTCACCGTGTTTTCGCTTTTGGGGCATGTAGCTGACGAATTCCTACGCTTTTGCGAGAAGTTGAACCCAATATATCGGTTATTTTCTTTATGAGCAAGCATTTTTTACTATCAAATCCATTAGCAATCCCAACGAACAATGGGAAACCCAAGATATTTGAAACAGCAATAAACAGTGAAAAGCCCTAAGCATTTGCAAAATTTGCAATATCACTATGCGTTACTTGGCATCAGAATGGTTGGGATAGCGGGGTAACGTTTTTTGAGTAAAAAAGGCAAAAGGAAGCTGGTTGGTGACGATGAAGACGATCAACATTTACCGCTACCCAATGCCCCAGGAAAAGATAACCCGGTACGCTGTTGAGTTCGTACCGGGCCTTTTCAAGACTTCTTTCAAAGTGGCCTATGTTTCGAGGCAGCAGCCACAGAGAAAGCGCGATCTTTGACGTAAAACTAATGCTTTTTTGCAGGAAATCAAGAAATGGCAAAGGGCTAGGGGCATAGCCATGCCCCTATATTGCGGCCAAACCATACTTTTGAGTGGGTTTCGAGGATCGACATTGGCATGATGTTGATCGGTGGCTCCCCCGCATTTCGGACGGGTCACCTCCAACACCTTCGCTTACTGTTTTCCCTATTACCGTTTGTACTGTACTGAAGGTGCAATCCCGTGGCTCCACGGGGTGATTTGTGGTTAGTTGGTTTTCGAGGCGGCATGGCGGACCGGAAGGTCTGCCTGCCGCTGACTACCAGCTTGGTTGCAAGCATTGGGTAGCCGTTCTTCGACGCGGCATGACAGTATTGGGTAGCCGTTCGTCGGGCCTACCCAGAAGTTGTGGGGAGGCCCAACGAACGGGAGGCCCGACGAACGGATTGCCGACGCACAGATGGCCCGATCACAGGGTAGGGCGGCGCATGGCTGGCGGCGGGGCGTTTTTCAAGATCACTCGTCTGTAGGAAAAACGGCAACGCGCCTGTTGCTGTCGGCGCTGCCCGATTTTCTGTTGGATTTCCTTTTTCCAAAATGTTCACCTGCCCACCGCTCCGTGGGCGCGTTTTGTTGATTGTGTGCAATTGGGGCCATCGCTAGGTGGCCCCGTTGCAACGGCATCGAGAGCGCCTTTTGAACACGTTTCCCCTTTGTTCCTAAACGCCCGCGCCGATTGCGCTGGGCTAGCATTTCGTTCTTTGAGTTGGCTCGGCCCTACACCACCGAGTTTTTCGTTCGATAGAAAGGTAATTAGGGGGTGTTTGCAGGCGGATGCCCCCATGCCTGACTGCGCATAGCGGCCACCGAAGACCACCACAAGGCTATTTTTTGTACCACGTTTCACATTGTATATCACGGTCACGCTATGAGACACAGGAAAAAATTCACCATGCCCCAAGCGTCGGGGCAGCACAGCGATGCCGCTTGCAGTGGCTCCGCTACGCCCATCGGTCGTCGCGACAGCGACAAGACCCTTGGCCCTACTCTTCATTCATCGGTCACTTTCAATCAGGTTGCGCTATGAAACACGAGAATGGCAAGGCACATGCCTCAAATGAGTGCTCTACGGGGCTTACCAACGACTTTTCGGAACAAGAGGCGAGCATGACAGCCTCGAAGATGCCACCCAAGTTTGCGCTCACCGCAAGCGCGGCTGCGGGCAATCCCGGCGCGGATGGGGCCGCTGCCGCCAAGCCCAAGCTCAACGTGAAGGGCGTGCCCGAAAAGCTGGTGAAGATGCTCGAAGAATTTGAGGGCATCCGCTGGGTGGTGTATGCCGACCAACTGGGTAACCTCACGGGCGGCATGGGCCATCTCATCAAGGATGCGGAAGCGGCTGTCTTCCCCGCTGGTGCGCAAATTTCCGATGCACAGGTCGAGGAATGGGCGCAGCAGGACGTGCTGGATGCCTGGAATCGGGCGCTGGATCAATCTGCGGAACTAGGTGTGGACGACGACGAATTTCATATCGCGATGGCTAGCATGTGTTTTCAAAACGGGCTATATTGGAACACAATTCACAAGAGGACTTGGGCATTGATGCAGGAAAACAAATGGGAAGAGGCTGCGCTAGAAGCTGCCAACAGCCAATGGGCTAGGGAAACGCCGACGCGGGTGCCCGGCTTCCAGGCTGCGCTACGGTCGCAAATCACAGGAGGCCGCACAAGGGGTCGAAGTGAGGCTGCGGTGGTGGATCACCAAGTCACCCTGACGAAGCATGGGCTTTCAGCCGAGGCCAAGAAGGAGAAGATCAAGGCGGCGCAAGGTCGGCAAGCTGGCAAGGCGCCCGAAGGCATCGAGGGCATGAAGACGATTCAGGCAAGGCTCAAGGCGCTGGGCCTCTACGATGGCAAGATCGACGGTATCGCCACGAGCAGCAAGGGCGAGAGCAAAACCGTCACCGGGATCAAGCGGTTTCAGGAAACGAAGGGCCTGCCGATGACTGGGGAGGTGGACGGTGCCACTTGGAGCAAGCTCGACAGCGCCAAGTCTGGCGATGATCACTCGGTCTGGGATCAGTTTATGGCCAATTTGAAGGAAAAGCGGGAAGCAGATGCGCTCAATGGGAAAACGGGTAAAGTCTCATCGCCTTTCGCCACTGGGGCAGGAAAGGGTTTTGTGGATCAGCAGTATTTTGTGACGCAATCTCCAGATGCAACGGGTTCGATGCGAGCTTCTAAGCCCGGTTGGACGAATTGCAGGCAGGCTGCTACAGATATTGCGATTCGTTATTTGCAAGGGGAGGTGCCAGCTATGGCAGCGCAGCTGGGCATTGATGGGATCGAAGACCTATCGCGTGACGATGGTTTTCTTTGCATCTTGTCTGAGGACAAAAGCCATAAATCTGAAGTGCTTGGCGAAAAAAATGAATCGCATCCGGAATGGCTTGTGGCCCATGCGCAGATGGATGTTGCGCTCGGCTACATCGACGAGAAACTGGGCCAGAAAGTTCCAGTGGTGATTGGTGTCGATCATACATTCAACCGAGACTTGAATGCCAAGAACAAGCCCGCCTCGAAATCGGGAATGGGTTACAACGAAGGTACGACCGACCACTTCATCACGTTGACAGGTGCTGGAATCGACGAAAAAGGCAAGAAGTATTATGCTTACTTCGATGTCGCCACCTCGCATATTGAGAAGGGAACCTCGTCTGAAAACAGGTTGGTAGAAACTGAGCCAGGAAAATTCAATCGTTCATCTGGAGCAGGATCCTCTGGCAATCAAGCATATTATTTGAGCATGGTTTTGATTTACAAGAATGATCGTCCAAGATATGAAAAGGAAATTCAAAAGAATCTCGCCGACAAGAAGGCCATTGGCCTCTAATCTCCTGCCTCTGTGGGCGACGATTATATGTGCAGTGGTGCTGATCGGCGGTTGCGGCGGCAGCCAAGTGCAGGTATCAGGGACTGAAATCAGGATGCCCAATACGGAGGACGACGGTTTCATCGAAGGGGTGTGGGTCGATCAATGGTTGCTGAACAAGGCGAAGGCTATGGAGCTAGATTCTGCATGGTCATCGTTGAGGAATTTCACTCATTTTGGGACCTATCGCAATGAACAAGGTGAGCCTAGTTGGACCGCTAGTGTCCCTGACAGGAGCGGCATCCTTAGCTTCAAAAACGGGAGTTGGTGTCATGGGGAGCAGGAGTTGATTACTTTTCAATTTGAGAAGGGTGACACGCTTGCAAAATATCATTTTACTGAAGGTGGTTATCAGGAAGATGGCGTAGGGCCGTTTAGAATTTATCAGCTGATCCCAAGGCAAAGACCTGATGATGATTGGATTTCTGATGATTGGATTTACAAGCTGTATTATTTTCCTGGCGATTACTCTGTGGAATTGGTGTCTGTAACGAGTTCGGTGTCCTCCGAGGCCAGACTTACGAGTTCGGGAAAAGTGCTTGGGATGAAGGAATGGTCGGAATATTCTTTGAGCATAGGCAACTCCCTGCCAATATTGAACCTGAAAAGCTCGGAAGGCTGGATTCACTTTGTGATCGAAGGCACAACAACCGGCTTTATATTGTCTGATGTGATGAATGAAGACTTGGATGGCCTCGACCTTGACATCATCAAAGGCCCACAAGTTTTCAAATTTGTAAGGAAGCCTTAGCGTCGAAGTTCGGTTTTCCAATTCTAAAGATAACGTCTCCCAACGGCTAATAGCAGCCCTTCCACACGCCTCCCAGCGCGAGGCGGCACAGTAGTATTTATTATGATTTCAACCCCCAAAGGATATGACAACTCATCTCCACAAGATTGCTATGCTTGTTGTTTTCTCATTGGCGCTCACACAAATCGCTGCCCAGTCAAGCCCACAGCCGATGATCACCGACTATGACGCGACGAGTTTGCCGACAGCCTACCAAATCAACGCAGACACGACTTTTTGCAAGGCTCAGACGATCACGATCCATGGCCGCAATTTCAAGAAGGCGACGGGCGCTGAGATGTGGAGTGCGACTTGGGTGGTCTTTGGGACGACAAGTGCCATCGCTGCCAATGTGATCTCGATCAGCTCGCAGAGCGGCGGCATGGACGACCGCATCGTCTGCGAGGTTCCACCGTTTTACACCCGCGACACCTGCTTGCGGGTGCGTATCATCAAGCGCACAATCCAGTTTCCTGCGGATACGTTTGTATATTATGGAACCGACACCATTTGCCTTACGGGTGATCGGGCCATCGTGAGTTATGCCGCGCCTGTGTTTTGTTTGGGTGACAGCAATCCGGTGCCGCAACAGATCACGCTCGCGCCGCCGACGGCGACGGGCGGCTTTTGCTGCCGCACGGGAGCGCCAGGCTTTTGGGTGAATACTGCCACGGGCGAGATCCCTTTGCATCCGGGGGCGGTTGGGCCTAGCAATCAGTTTTTGTATTGCACCAACCATCCGCGCTGCCCAGACACGGTGGCCTTGGCGGTGGCCATCGAGCCGAGGCAAGCGAGCATAGCGATGGTGCATGGGCAGACGTTTTTCACGGTCTGCCAGAGCAGCGTGTCGGTGCTGCCCGACACGGCCAACCTGTATCCTATGGGCGGTGAGTTTCACAGCTGGACGGGACTGGTGGTGACCGACCTACAGACGGGGGAGTTTGCGCCGAATTTGTCACCTGTGGGGCTGCACAGCCTGTGGTATGTGCCCTATACGCCCTGTTTTGACAGCACGGAAATCCAAATCGTGGTGATGCCCGTGGCAACTGCGGTGGTGGGCTACCCTGCTATCCCCTTGAACATGGGACTGCCGACGCTGTGCCAAGGCACTGCGTCGGTGTGGCCCTCGTTTGTGAGTGGCAATGCGGGTGGTGTTTTCCTGTCCGCGCCAACCGGTCTGGACTTGGGGGGCACTGGGGATATCGATCCTGCCAACAGCGTCACGGGCGTGTATGCGGTGCGCTATGCTACGTTGGGCTTGTGCCCTGATACTGTGCTGGTAGTGGCGAACCTGCATATCGATTCGCTGGTGTCCGCGCAATATAGCTTGTCCCAAACGCAATATTGCGCCAACGGTGTACTTTCGCCAGTGGCACAAAGCCCGACGGGGCTATGGCAGGTGGTCAGCACTACAGGGCAATTGCTGTACAGCCAAGCGGGCATCCCGATGGCGATTGCCACAACGGGGATTGCAGGTGGAGGGAGCTACGTATTGCGCCATGTGACGGGGGGATATTGCGCCGACACGGCGACAGTGAGTTTTGCGGTGACCGCGACCGACAATCCAACATTCAGCTATCCCCCAAGCGGGGTCTTTTGCCTTGGCGACCCAGACCCTTGGCCGTTGGTGACGGGGGCAGGTGGCGGCACGTTTCGGGCGGTCACGCCCGCGACGTTGGTCGATGTGGACGGGCGGCTGCGCCTCGCCTCCAGTGGGGCGGGCACGCACACGGTCCGGTATGTCACTGCGGGGCCATGCAAGGACAGCATGGATGTGAGCGTGAATGTCTTCGGAACGGCATCCGCCAATTTTGCCTACGCCGGGTCGGTGTTTTGCAGTGGGGACACCAATCCCATTCCGCAAATCCTCGGAACGCCCGGCGGCGTGTTTACGGGCGACACGGGCCTGGTCGTGGATTCCACCTCGGGTGCCATCCTGTTGGCGCAATCGATGGCGGGAACCTGGAATGTGACCTATACCCTTACGGGCAGCTGCCAAGCGCAATTCACGCAGACCGTGCGGATCAGCCCGACCGACAGCGCGACATTCTTTGCCTACGTGCCCGACCACTATTGCCAAGCCGACCTGGACCCTGTGCCGATGATCGTCGGCGACACCATGGGCAGCTTTGTGGCGGGTGGCGGCATCGTCTTTAGCAATACCGACCTCGGGGCGCTCGACCTGAGCGCCATGCAAGCGGGTGGCCCCTACATTGTGTATTACGACATCGACAACCGCTGCGCCATCGACGTGCGGGACTCGGTTTGGATCGATGTTCCCGATGATCCGAGCTTTGCCTACCCGCAAGCCAGCTATTGTGAGGGCGGGGCAAACCCAATGCCGTCCAGTATCGGTCAGCCGGGCGGCACGTTCAGCGAGATCACCGCAAGCGTGGTTTTCGCCAATGCGACGACGGGCGAGATCGACGCATCGATGAGTGTCCAAGGTGGCCCATACTTCATCCAATACACCACGGCAGGGCCATGCCATGCTACATCGACCCAACAGCTCACGATCTTGCCCAAGCCGATTGCCGCAAGCCTCACGGTCTCGCCTGACACAAGCTATTGCACTGGCCAAAGCCTGATGCTGCTAGCCACTGCGGGAGGGGCAATCCAATGGCGGTGGTGGCTCAATGGCAATCCCACCGCGACGACCGACGACATGCTCATGCTCGACGGGCAATTGAGCGGCCTCGACACCGTGGCGGTCTCGATGGTCAATGCCCAAGGTTGCAGCGACAGCCTCACGGCAGTCTTGCGCGGCTTGCCAGCGCCGAGGCTCACCGCGACAGTCTCGACAGCCGAGACCAATGCACTGGGTTCATCCAGCGTGGACATCCAGATCGCGACCGACATCGCGGGTACGGTGGTCGATTGGCTGGCCATTGGCACCAACCTGCGCGACATATCGCCCGATACTGGCAGCATCGCGGCCTTTGGCCCTGCAACGCCAGCGAGCTTGACCATCGGGGCGACGTTTGTCGCGCCATTCGAGCTAGGGCGGCTCACGGTGCTGCTATCGCCCCGAAATGCCTCGTGCGCTGGATTCCCCGACACGGTGCAAGTCACCTTTAGTCCCGACACCATGCGCGTTTTCATCCCCGAGGTGTTCACGCCAGACGGCAACGGGCAAAACGACACTTGGATGATTACCTGCCTCGATGGCACCAATCCCGCTGCCTACAGGTTGTCGCTCTTCAACGAGGGCGGCGGCAAGGAGATGGAAATGGATGGGCTGCATCAAAATTTTGATGGCGGCAACCTGCCCGACGGGGTTTATTGGTGGGTGCTGCAAGACACCCAAGGCCGCGACCTGCAAGCGGGGGGATTGACGATCAGGAGGAAATGAGACCTTGAAGACATACATGGAAACAAAGGACGAGGCAATGGAAGGAATCAGGGACTTGCGACTACCCAAGGGGCACCGCGAATTCGACCACAAGCGCTAGTTCAAGTTCAGGGTCACTTTCAGGGCTATGGTTCTGGGGGCTACAAAGGCGAGGGAAAGCAGCTTCTCATACTATGACTTGGTAAAGCATAGTAAAATTCGACTCGAATCCATTCAAATGAAATATTTTCGAAATGATACGCATCATTTTTAAATTTCACCGAAATTTTAATGAAATAGTTATGACATTTTATCGAAATAGTCGTGAATATTTCGATAACTTTGCCCATCGACTTTTGCCCTGAATCGGGCTATGTTTGAACCAATTCCGATGGCTATGGCGAATTTTCTCGATACAGACAATCAAAACCCAACTATCAAATGGACGGGCATATCAGAAACTCAGTTGGAAGCGTTGGAAACAAGACAAAGGCAGCGCATCAAAGCCCTTGAGGATATGCTTGTAACTGAGCGGCAGGAGCTTGCTTCGATCATTGCAGCAAGGTCTGGGACTGCCCCTATCCAACAAGGAGCGCAGTTTGCTGTCCAACCTGCACCGCAGCACTATTCGACCGAGCTGACCTGGAAGGACAAAATCCTATTCGTGGTCAAGGAAGCTGGCAAGCCGATCCACGGGAAGGAAATCGGGCCAGCGTTGCGACGAGTGCAGCCGCATGGTTTGAAATTCAGCAACCTTGACAATACGGTTTCGGTGCATCTCTCCAAGTTGGTGAGGGATGGGGCGCTTGTGCGGACCAAGGTGAAGGGGCGGTCTGGGTCGTTGTATGGGTTGTCGGAGTAAGTGGGAAGGTTTTTTCCTTACCGACAATCCGCCGATGGGTATCAAGTCGGTGGATGTCAATCTGAGGATCGTGGAATGGGCTGTTTATGCAACCGAATAGAACAATGCGCTTGTGACGGGGCAGGTTCAAATCCTGGTTGCTATTTCAGAGGAGTCTAGCCGGAATTGAAATGCGATCGTACCAGCTCTTCAACGTGGCAACACACCAACACCTGGTCGCCTCATTTGTAATGACATCGAGAGCATTTCCGTTTCAAGAAAGCTTGATCTTTGACCAAAGAAGGCCACTTCTTGAAAGTCGAAGACCAATGGCACCTTTTGGGAGAAGGTGAGAGCATTTCACTTACTTTTGTGATCGAATATACGCTCATGAACGCATGAAAACCCAATCCGCAGCCCGCCTGTCAAACGCTGGCGATGACTATCACGAATCTTACGTGGTAGAAAAAATTCTCGGCTTCCTTGGGCAAGCTGGGAAAAGCAACCTAGAAAAGATAACCGTCGAGGGACTTCCTTTCTTGGAGGAAAACAGGATTGACCCGACAGGCCAAGGATTTCAGGCATTGGATGTCACTGAGTACCACGGTAAAAATGTGTCGGGTGAATACGCCCAGATCAACTTCGTTCAGGTCAAATACAGCACAAATAACAGCGATGAGACGTGGACTCTTGGGGATCTCTGCGAAAAGAAGAAAGGCACTCGGAAGGAATCGATTCTTTCTAAACTGGTTGCGGCATTCCTGAAGTTCAATCGGAGCCTGGAAAAATTTGAGACCACGAAATGCGTTAAGCTCCAGCTGGTAAGTAACCGCTGCCTTTCAGATGATCTTCGAACCAAGTTGGAAATCGTATCAAAAGCTGTTGCAGGTTGCGCAACGGTAGAGGACTACAAACAAACTGCAAGGCCCGTTTTTCTGAAAAATCTCGATCTCCTACTCGATTGCCTCAAAGAGCGGGACTGTACCGATGAAGAAGAGTGGCAGGCTCTTCAGGCGCTAGATTTTTCGTTGTCAGGTGCGTCAAGCAGGTTGGAAAAGGAACATGAAAATCGAAAAACGATAATCAATCTTGGGACTGAACAAACGGACAAGGTTTTTGCTGAAATCTATCAGTTGGTTCGCCGAAAATTGATGCCAGAAAATGAACGTTACAATACAATTACTAAATCCGATGTTCTTGTCCGCCTGGGAATCAATGATCTTGATGAGATTTTTCCCTGCAAACCACATTTGAATTTGCGGATTCTGAAGCCCATTCAGCGGAGTGCAACTGAAGCCATTGTATCCGAAATCTTGGCTGGTAATCAAAATAAGTTCTTCATTCATTCTGATGCAGGATGCGGCAAATCAACCTTCGTTTCCAACATTGCCGATAGGCTTCCGCAAAACTCTGTGGCAATTACATACGATTGTTACGGTGGTGGGGACTACGACGAAAAACTCGGTCTGAGACATAAGCACAAATATGCCTTCCAACAAATCGTAAACGAGCTTGCTGTTGCTTTAGGCTCACCGTTCCAAATTTCACCAATCCAACAGGACGACGATTGTTTGAGAAAGTTTGTCAATAATCTTCAAATCGCATGTCAAAATCTAGCAGAGCAGGATAAAGATGCTTTTCTTTTTCTTGTGGTTGATGCCGCAGACAACTCTATCACGGGAGCTTCCAGTCATCAAAACAGCAGCTTTGTTTCAGATTTGATGAGAATTCCAATGCCAAAGAATGCTCGTCTGATCCTTACATGCCGCACCTACCGTTTGACCGAATTTGATCTCAGCTCAAGTGATATACAAGCAATCCCATTAGGCCCATTTGATCAATCGGAGACAGAGACGCTGCTTTTGATGAATGAGATTCTCTTTTCTTCCGTTGATGTCAGCAGGTTTCATGAACTGTCACGAGGGATTCCCAGGATCATGAGTTATGCCTTAGAGGCAGGAAAATTCAAAATCCAAGATGCGATCAAAGTCTTGGAACCAAATGGAATGGATGTCGAACAATTGATCAGTCTAATTTTCTATGACGCGACAAAGAAACTACGAAATCCAGAAAATGCCCTGTTGATTGCGTCATTGATGCGATACCTACCCAAACCAATTGATAAAGCGTTCCTCGCATCTGCCTCCGAGCTGCCAATGGGTGAAATCCAATCCTTCCTTGATGATCTGTCACCATTCATTACTGTTGATCACGAAAAGGTTTCATTCAGGGATGAAGACTGGAGCCACTATGTCAAAGAGCATTTCCTATCGGAAGAAGTACAGGGTATTGCTGCAAAAAAGGCTCTTGCTGTTGCAGATGCCAATCCTTATGCTACAAAGCATTTGGGGGTATTCCTTCTCGAAGCTGGATTAGTTACCGACCTGATCGATGCGATTCTAAATGAGAAATACCTCGGATCAATCGATGACTATTCTTGCAGACGTCGATTCCATTTCCAGCGGGCTATTCTTGGGATCGGAGCCACCATAAAGACCAACAACAGAGAGGTATTGACCAAGATGTTGTTCGTGGCGGGAGATGCTCAGATGTCAGATCAAGCAACTTTGGAAATAATTGGTCAAAACCCTCGACTGGCAATTCTGCATGGAAATGCTAGGACGGTTGAGACTTTGATGGGCTTTGGGGAGGGCAAGCACTTTTCAAGGGAGCGGTTTTTAAAATTGCTTCAAATCGCACTAGCACTCGCAGGGACCGAGGATGGATTTCTCAAAGCAAGACATTTTTTGGATTTGGCTACCAGTTGGCTTGAGCATGCCATAGAAAGCGATGATAATTCTTGGGATGATTCAGGACGGAAACGTATCTTAAATGAGGATTTTGTATCGGCATTGCAAGCTCAAATCTTGATCTATGGCTATGAAGTTGGGATGGACAAACTCCAGCAATGGAGTTGGAAATGCCAAGCCGAGCGTGTGTTAAGGGATGCCATCATTCAATTGGGTTGGCGAAGGCAGGATCAAGCGTTAATTGCAAAAAGACTAGCACCTATTCTGAAATCGCAGGATTTGGAAATCAGGGCGGTTGCCCTCACCTGCATGAGTAGGGAGGGATATCTAGACGTGGACTCCATCAAAGAGCAATTTGTCCAAATATGCAATGCCAGCATCGGCATGTCGGTTTGGAGCAATAGTCACGGGTCTATGTTGACCGAACTGGTGCTTGATTTTTTTGAATTGGAGCCGTCCTCGCCAGCGATTGCAGAATTAGTGAAACGGCTGATCAATGTTCAAATAGGGTCGAATTTGTCATTTCAGAATGGTACAGCATCGAGTTACTCAGCATTTGGGTTGTTGTTGAAGGCGTATGCAATCAGAGAGGCATTTGAAGGGACAAAATTGACTTTGGAGGAGTTCCTTGGCAACTTCATCCTTCCCAAAAGCATCAACTCCAAACATGGAGACTCCAAAAACTCTCTAAAGCACGATGTACAGCCCTATTTCTACATACTGTGGCCAGTGATAAGGTGGTCAGCATTTGCTAGGCTTGGAATGTACAATGAATCGTTGGTCGAAGCTGAGCTTGTCACTGCTATTGACCAATGCACTCGCCACTACTATCATTATGGTAGCCATCATGATAGGTATTTCTGGGAGAGAAATGTAGCCCAGACGCTATTCGAAGGAATTCGAGAGTTTGCAAATAGTCGTCCAATTCTTGATTTGCTAATCAAATTTCGGAAGCTAGGCGGTTCTGAAGGGCATCCCGACACCAAACTTGAAGTCGCGGACTGGATTCTTCAAGCGAATGGAAATCGGGATACTGTTTTTACACTGATTAATGAAGCTCACAGAAACCTTGATTCAGCCATGATCAGCAGTAGCCGAAAGGCCGAATCCCTTATGAAATGTTCCGAATTGATGACTGGAATCAACCTTGATTACGCCAAAGAGCTTTTTCGCCGAGCCTTGGATGTATTGCATGACATTGACAATCAATCAATCTACGATCTTCGTTCGATTTCTAGTATTGGACAGCAAATCGAAGTGGGTGGGTATGCCTATCCAGTACACAAGAGTTCGATTGTTGATTTTGCGAAATGTGTAGAAATTTTCGATAGGAAACTTGAAGACCGAGATCATTTCCCAATGCAGGAGGCACTCACCACGATCACAAAACTGCATCCTCCAAGTGGCTTTTCGATAGCTTCCCGTTGGCATGATGCACACATAATTTCCATTGAATATGAGTTCAAGGAGGTAATCGTTCAAGCAGTTGCCGGTAGGTTCATAGATCCAAAAATTGGTCTTATCCTTGCCTTGCTGACCACAAGAATCGTCGATATTTCCAGTACCGTGGAAAGAATTCTCAACATTGCAGGAGAAGATACTGATTCAGAATTGTTATCTATTGCATTTGAAATTGGTCAAAAATGGCTATCTGAATGCCTAGAGCCGAGTTACGCGCGGAATGTAGTTTCATTTCTCGATACGCATGGAATTCGTGACTCGAATGAGGTTTCGGAATTTAGGAGATGGGCGAAGAGGGTAATGGAAATCGAGGCTGTTACAGAAAAACGATTCCAGGCATTGCCAAAGAGCATCGAGCAAGTTGAAGAAACCGATCGCATTCGGGATATGGAGCGAATTGCGCGAGCTTACAATGATGAGGTTCTTCCTTCATTTTCAGCTGCCTTGAATGAAGTGCTGACTTCCAACATCAATGGCCGTTCATATCCTACAATTGCAAAATTCCTTCAAATATTGAAAAGGGAAACCGACAATCGGCCAACGAAGCATGCGATGCAATTGAACGATCTTCTTCTCGTTGATGACGATGGCATTCGCCTTGATGTTGATGAAGCAATATTGGCCCGCCTATGTGATGAAACATGGAGAGCCAATCCGATCATAAAGATTTGGGTGCATCATAATCGTAACCAACTGCTTAACCGTTGTCCGATCTTCGTTCAGGATTTCGCGCCAATTTATCTGAGGGATATGGATAAGTGGGTATTGGCTCTTGATGTTTCAAGAGCGGAAATTATCATGCATCACATAAGTTGCTTCGATTCTTCGCTTGAAGAATTCTCTGCCACAACTTTCTATTCTTTTGCTGAGGAACTTGGGACTACGCTTGCCTCTGATCAAGCACAAAACGTCTTTGAATGGTGGTGTAAAAGAACGACATCGAAACTCGATCAGCAGAAGCTACCTTATGAGTTTGATGAGGGATTCTACTGTATGACTAATTCCCCAATGAAGGTGCTGGCAAGCCTATTCCAATGCCTTTTTTCAGATTCAGACATGGCAATTCGTTGGAGGGCTATTCACATCGCAAGGCGACTCAGCTTAATGAATGAACCCGATCTACTTTCGAATTTGGTAAGACTTCACGACATTCGAAAGCACTCTTTAAGGCTAGATAGCCCCTTCAAGCTTCCCACGCTACCTTACTATTCCTTTTCAGGTAAGACTTCGCTTTTGATCCTATTGGAGCAACTTGTGCTAGACAACCCTTTGCTTGTGTTGCCATTCAAGGCATTTCTGATGGATGAATTCCAGGCCATTGATGACGGCCACCTTCTGATAAGGATGTTGGCTCGAAGGATAATGCAAAAATTGCAGAAGGATGTTCCAGATGGATATCCCTTGGAGACGGTTAGTTCGTGGAACAGTCTAGGTAAGTCTAAAAAGACCAGAAAGCGGCAACCCCACGAAAAAGAAATTGCACCAACGCTCCGATTTAGGTTCGATTGGTTTGACACACTTCCTTATTGGTATCAATACGTTGCTGCTGGCTTTGGCCTCAGCAGGGAACAATTTGCACTTGAGGTAGAACACTGGATCGAGCGTCAACCAAGTATCGATTTGGGTTCTGACACACCCGAACCATACAAAGAAGTCAAGAAGTTCGAATCATGGAAGTTGTCACACTCCCAAGGTGATATTCCCAGGGTTGAATGTTTCGCAAGGTATCTTGAATTTCACGGGATGTATGTTGCATCCAATAGGCTACTCCAAGATTGGGCATGGAAACAGGAATATAGCCATGATTCCATCGAGGAGCATTTTCTGACTTACAAATTCAATGACCGCTCGATCTGGCCTTCATTGAGAACAACACCAAGGCCGTTGGACGTTTCCATCTACAACTTTCCAAAAGACAAGAAAGAGTGGCTTGCTTCGATTGAAGATGTAGAATTCCTTTTAGGGCTTGGATTGGAAAGCGATCTTTATCCAGACTCATTATTGGTGGGAGGCCATCACGAAGTGCTTCTTGGCGGCAATGAGAGAAAAGTTATTACAGAGTCGGCAGTTGTGCCAATTGCAGACTCAATGCGTGTAGCATTTAGTCTCTCAACTCTATTAACCCCATACGAGGTTTATGTGCCTCAGGATTACGATCACTCAGAATTGGAAAACTGGACGATGGAGACAGAAATGAAAGGTTGGATTCGCCATGCAGAAGGTGAAATCAGCTTCCCCTTCAAATTCGACCCCTTTCTTTTTGATGCCGACCTCCCTTCGATCGAACCCGGCCCTGCCATCCAAAAGAAATGGAATTTGCAGTACGAGGAAAACCAACTTCATGAATGGAAAAAAGGCAAGACTGGTGAACTGGCATTCTTTCGCGAACATTGGTCGGGCATGAATAGCCGTCAGTATCCCACAGATTACTCAAAAGGCTCTCGTCTTTGGGTGAAACGGAAACTGCTAAAATCGCATCTCAAAGCACAGAAGGTTGCCTTGATTCTTACGGTCATGGTTGCTCATGACGTGGAACGTGGCCACCGCTCCACGGGAGACAAAGAACGAATGTATCGCCATCGGGTGTTTTTGATTGAGCCGAGCGGGGAAGTCTTAGCTTTTGGGGATGGAGAGACTCATTTGATTGGGCAACTTTGACCTGAGACGGGGCGGTCAGACAACTCCGGAAAGTGATGCTCGGGGGAGATACCATGTGTACTAAGACCTTAGGATTTGCTGTATTTGCAATTCGATGTCCAGGCCTCGCATTTCTTGTATAAGGCTATGTAGGGAAAATTTGGCAATGTTGGAGTCGAATTGCTCCATATCCACGAGCCTTCTGACACCTGATGCACTGGTATCAAGGATCGCCAACACAAATGCAAGCCGCCTTTCGTTGAATAATTGCACAAAGTCGTCTTCGGACAAGGCAGAGAGTTGGGGCTTTAGAGCTGTTAGGCCAGATGAAGTTGAAACTGTTTGGTAGAGCTTCCTGAAATAAACACCGCCAGCCAATTTGTCTTCTCGTAACCTTTTCGCAGCTATCAGTATTTGATTTGTCAGATCCCGTGTTGTGTTTTTGAATCCTTCCTTAACGTGAACGAAGTAAATTTTCTCTGCATCCCACTGCAAAATGTCGCAAGCTTCTATATTCTCTGGCGTTACAGTATCAAAGACAAGCGTTTTATCCTTTCCCAAATGGGAGAGGTTGTATTTCCCCTCTGAGGATATGGTTGCACCCCAGCGTTCCAATTGCCGCCCATATTGATGATCTTTCACAAAGGATTTGCAATGTGCATTCAACCTCTCCACAAACGTATCCTTAATTTCGAACCACTCTCGGTCTATAAAAAAATAGCTATGGCTATTGTCGGTAATTTCAGTAAATAGGTGATCCCTCAACTTTCCAGTGGTGAGTACCGATCCATTCTCATCAATACTCTCCACTATTGTCTGATCGAAGAATCTTTCAAATTGATTCTTTGTCAATCCCGCTCGTAGTGATGTAAAATGCCCTATTGTCATGCTCATATTTTGCAAGGGCTCTTGAAAGGTCGATTGCTTTGTTTGCCCCCCAACCTTCGTTGAGAGGTAGAATTCATTTGCAGTGAGGTAACGGTCAAACTCTTTGTGGCATATCTCAATGTCAGAATTAAAGTTGGGAAGTAAAGTTTTCCAAACGGCATCGAAAAGGCGAGCCTCTAATGCTGTGAGCAGGCTTCTTTGCCTCTTATCGATTTTCGACACGGAATTGATTACAATAGGCGCGTTGCTGGAACTCAACAACTGAATACACCGATCAATGATGCGTGTAAGTGTCGGCAGGTCAAGTGATTTCTTGATCATGAACGAGCTCTTGGCAATACATAGGCCCGATTTTGGAACTTCTGCGGCAGTGAAGCCGAAAGTATCGATCAGTATTTGCTTACTTAAATTTGCTTGCAATTCTTGGTAAATATTACCAAAATTCTCATTCTCAAAAAGGTTGTATTCATTTCTGAAGAACTTAACCGAACCAAGAATGCTTCCAACAATGCTCTTTTCCTTGGCAGCACGTAGGACTCTCTCATCTGATCGCACCAACCGTGAAATGATTTCAAGGCCAAACTCTTGATTCGTAAAATCTTGTATTGCTGTATGGCCAAAGCCACCTGTGACAGCAAAAATTTGAGCGGTCGATTGTACCTTCAAAAAAAGGACAAAGCTTTCATTCTGACCTAAACGGCTCTTTAGAATCTTTGAGTCCTCCTTTGCAATCGTAGTAATGAACTCTTTCCAACTCACTTCGGAGCTGCTTTTTCTATAAAATAACAAGAGGTCGAAGTTTCCAAAACTGTCAACAATCAAAGCCTGCTTCTTGAACCCCTTTGCCCTGATCTTGCTTTCCAAAAATTCAAAATTGATGTTCTCCACAACGGTAGGTCGATTTGGAACTGCTGAAGTAAAGTTGGCCTGGATTTGATAAATGGCGAATTGGATTTTTGCTGACATTTTTTATTTTTCTGACGTTAGACTTCTGAATAATTTTTAACCTTCCTACCCTTAGGGCGTTGTAGAGTATTCAAGAACACTCAAGAAAAACCTGTAATATCTTGCTACGGGTGGTGTTCTACTTTATGAATTCTCGTGAAGGCGGTTATGCCTGAAAAGCCATCAGGGAATGAGAAGGATGCAAAGACATTTAAGGCAAGGTTCCCCATGTGGCATTGCCGCCCAAAACCCGGGTGCTATCATTGGGGAAAGGGAAGATGCGCAGTGTGCCAAGTTGGTCGGCTATGACAAGGTTGGTGTCGGCACTAGCAAGATGATTGGAGCGGATATAGCCAACTACGTAGAGCTTTTCTTGCGGAGCGCAAGTGTCGGTGCCTACGTTTTGGGCATGGGCATTGACCGTTAGTATGGTGAACAAGATGACTTTTAGAGAAGGTACTATTCTCTTCATATTGCTGATTTGTTGGAGATACGTAATGCGAGGCAAAATGTTATTCCAACAATTTCGTGACCACTTTGGCTAGCGAGTGGATAAGTTTTGTCATGTGGGAAGCAACCCTGACACTCAATAGGCGTAAGTTTACACGCCCTGCGGTTTAGCTGCTGGGGAATGCTATTAAAGTTCCTCCCTTGCGAGAACTGGCTGAGCGGCCTTTCAAGGTTCGAACCTTGAAACGGAGCTTCACGCTGATCCCAAACTTGGAGAGCATTGAAAGCATGAGGATGAGTGTCTTTATCATTTCTTGGTAAATATACGAATTTTCATTATTCACTTTGCGACAGTCTGGCAGTGCTGGGCTGGAGAATGCGAGGGGTGACCTACGCAGATTTTAGCGCCGGGGGGGCCATGATGGACGCGAATTGGGTCTCCCCGGCATTGATTTTTTGATTGCTTTATTTGCCTATGGAAATTGATTACTCTTGGAAAGAAAAAGAATTGGAAAAGGAAAGACGTGGCGGTCGCCGATATCTTCATTTTGATTCCAAGGTAAGTGTAGATGCTTACTTTGATCGGGTGTGTTCGCCTAAATGGGTGAGTCGGCGAGGTTTTCTACCTTTTCTCCATATCACGATTGATACACCACGGGTGCGGTTTTCCGCCAAAGAAAATCGGCGTGTCTTTCAAAGGAAACCCCGAGAGATCTATTTTGCGAGTCATGTTGACTCCCTCGTATTCAGTTACTATGCTTGGCAGTTGCAAATGCGGTATGAGGAATACTTGAAGGACAAGCCTGGTATCAGCGAAGCTGCGTTGGCCTACCGTTCCCTTGGAAAAAACAATCTACACTTTGCCAAGCAGGTTTTTGATTGGATCAAGGCTCTCAATCAACCGCTTGTAGCCCTTTGCTTTGATATCAAATCCTTCTTTGACAATATGGATCATGCGATTTTGCTCGATAATTGGAAGACGGTGGAAGGCATTGACAGGTTGGAAGAGGATGCCTTTCAGGTATTTCGCGCCAATACGCAGTTCGCTTGGGTTGAGGATCGTTGTGTGAAGGAATTGTTTCCGCTTGAAAATGGCAAGGGTTATCAGCAGCGACTTTGCTCACCAATGGAATTCAGGGAAGTTGTACGGGCAAAGAAACTTATCCAATGTAATCAGAACGGCTGCGGCGTACCTCAAGGGTCACCGATCAGTGCTGTGCTGTCGAACCTCTATATGCTGGACTTGGATGCGGCTGGTTCTGAATTTGCGTTGCAGTATGGGGCTTTGTATCGGCGATATTCTGATGATATCTTGATCGTGTGTGAACCTCAACACCAAGCAATTGCAAATGAGATGCTCAAATACCATGTAGCTCAACTCAAGCTCACGCTGAGTGTTGAGAAAACGGACGTGACTCATTTTGATTTGGATGAGCATGGGGCTTTGCAAGCTCATGACGGAAAGGGCAATGGGAAACGGATGCAGTACTTAGGTGTGGAATTTGACGGGAAGCGGCCCTTGCTTCGGTCGTCTAGTTTGTCGCGATACCATCGCAAGCGGGTGAAGGCTGTGAAATTGGCCATCGGCAGGACAATAGGAAACAAGTCTCGGGGAGATCAGGTGTTTTTGCGGAAGCTGTTCATGCGGTACTCGCATTTAGGCAGAGCCAATTTTATCGCTTACGCATATCGAGCCAGCGAAATTTTAGAGTCGCGTGCAATTCGGAAGCAGGTGGGCGGTAATTTGGAGACTTTGGTGAAGCTGACAAATATGAAGCGTGGACGAGTTGGAGAGGAAAGGGTTGATCGGCGGGAGCGAGATTTACGGCGGGCTAGGAAACGCCAATGAACAGCCTTGATATTCGGATTCATTTATAAGTGGAATAGGAATGGATATTTCTACGTTACCTCTGTCTGAATTGATCGTTTGTGTGGTTTCGGTCGCAGTCACAGTGTTGGGTACAAGACTCCTTGATCGCCGCAAGGAGAAACGAGAAGCACTGGAAAGGCGACGGGAACGAATAAGGATCATAGTTGCCAGCTTCACTGATTTGGAGGCTGATCTTCAATCTCTTGAAGCGGATTTTGAGCCTACTGACACCGCATTACCACGCATTGCTATGCTCTTCATCCCATTGATCCAGGAAAACATCGAGCTTGATGAGGCAAAGATATTACAATGGCAAAGTGAATTTGAAAAGGCTCTGGCTGATATCAAGACTTTGGATGTGGCATTGTACATGAGGTTGCTCGAAGAAAAGCGAGACTTCAAGGGCTTTTTCCAGATGGTGCTTATTCCTTACCTAACGCAGTATCGACAAACCCAGAAGGAGCGTCCCGAGTTGATCTCGATTGCTCTCACAGGATTCCTTCGAGAACTCAGGGAAACAATTCTTGGGCTGTGCAAGGAGCTTTCCAATAAGGAACAACTTGAGATGATTGCACAGCTTGGTTCTTTGGATCAACATCCTAGTACCGATGAAGATCAACAACTCCAAATATTGGAGTTGATCACATTTGCAGTTCCTATTCCGCTTGAAAAGCCTATTGACTCAGCGGATTTGAAATGGCTGAATGAAAAATCGGAAAATCCTGCGCTTGCAATCTTGATTGATCGCGCAGCTGAATTGCTTCCTCACCTACCTGGTTTGCTTGAAAAGGTGATGTTTGGAAGTTTCAAGTCTTTGATTGGCCCCTTGATGAATATGGATAGTGACAGTTTGAAATCTTGGTTTTCGATAGATAGCGAAAAGGAATCTGAGATTGAAAGACTATTTGAGAACTTCTTATTTACTGAAGAGGAACAACGAGCCTTCGTTGGAAATAAGGAATTCTCTCGATTGATCGTTGGGATTGTTCAACGGTTTGGAGTCGCTGTTCCTTTCAAATATAAGAGGTACCTAGTTGGGTTGCAACAGGGTTGGATCACTGCAAACCAACTCATCGCTTACCTTAGAGATGGTCGCATTCCCGTACTACCGAACAAGGTTCATCATACTGTCCCAGTGTTGCCTGATGGGTATTCAAGAGCGGTTGGAGGTACGGAGTCGCATTCATTCTATCTTGAGCAGCGGTCGCGTTTGGAGAATTTCGATGATCGAATTTTCTATCACCCCATGACAGTGAGTGAAATCTACGGCAGTGAGGCTAAGATAGGTTATCCGCTTCCGCCCTATTTCCGAGATTTCCTTGCAGTTTTTGGTGTAAAACAGGACATCCTGCCTTGGTTGCTTTGGACGGATGGTGCCTTTTTCATCCCTGGTGGCTTGCTGCCAGAAGCCGATCAGGGACGCTTTATCACCGTTGGGCGATTAACGGGGTATGGACTGTATTTCCTTAATTTTTCAAATCCCAATGATCAGATGGTATATAAATTGGAATTTGAAGAGAACAAGCGCCTTGTACCTGTTGGGCTGTTTCCTGATTTGGTCAAGAAAGGAATTGACGAAGCTATAGAGATGTATCAGGAGAGAACCCTCAACGACGAGAAAATCAGAAAGGTCGAATTCCATTTCTATTCAAAGGACTATGATGCTGTTTTGACACCAATTCTGGATCATATTCAGGCTGAAGACCTTCCAGAATTCCGTTTTGATACCCTAGAGAACGATGTGGCGATTTGGAAGACTACATTGCAGTTTGAGGGGAAGACGGTGGAATTGGAACGCCATGAAGGATTCGACGATGTTATATACCCTAAGTACTTTTTGACCGTGACAGAACCGATAACGGATTTGAAATCTGGATCATTTGTAGAGTTCATTCGCGGCTGCTACAAGGAGAAAGAGATCAAATTAGAGTTTTTAGAATATGACTTTCGTATGATGCAGGAATAGACTGATTTCAAGTTGAAAACAGTGGTTTTTGCTTTAGGTGCTTACCTGAAACGTCCTATCTGGATCAGGGTGGTGACACCCTGATCCAAAATGAGTTTGGAAAGCCGAAACAAATAGTAACTCTTACTGTCTCCTGTATCCCTGACGAAGGCACCGACGAATCAAAGTCCCACCGACAACCGCCCCCGTTTCAAATCCTCCACAAAAGCCATTGTAAGGCTCAAATCAGCCCACAATGGGTTCGAACTTTGTCCCGTTGGGCCTACCAAAGGAAAGTCAATCAGAAGTGGTAGATCATTTCGGAAATATGCCTGATGTAGCATTTTTCGACCCAGAATCTCGAGGCCTTGCTTTCATCAATACGCAGTTACCTTTGCAGGAGGTCGGGAAATTCTTCCCAAATCCGTTTGCGGCCAAAGGTGATTCCGAATGAAGCGTGGGTAAATGGCGCCTCAAAACCACCTCCCGATGAACGGATTGCCTCGTTGACATTGCCGAGCATTCATTATTGGTGCGTTTGGCTTGGAAATCATTCCAAGCTTCCTAAACCCACCGACAATAGCCATGGTGACCGCGCCCGAAACGCATTGCGATGCCGATCGTCCCTGCCCCACATTCCACGACAAGTCCACTCTCCTTACAAACTCGATCAGCTCCATGCAACCACTGCTCGGGCACGCACCCAACCCCACACGCAGGCTCAGCCAACGCATTCCCCATTTTTCCAGACCCTCCACACATCCGTCCAAAAGCGTTATCTTCACAGCCCATGGGAAATCCACTCAAAATCGATATCCATACCCACATTCTCCCCGAGAAGTGGCCCGACCTGAAGGAACGGTATGGTTACGGCGGCTTCATGCGGCTGGAACACCACAAGCCCTGCTGCGCCAAGATGATGACCGACGATCGGTTTTTCAGGGAGGTTGAGAGCAATTGTTGGGACCCGCATACCCGCATGCACGAAGGTGACCATGTCGCCTGCCAAGTGCAGGTGCTCAGCACGGTGCCGGTCATGTTCAGCTATTGGGCGCAGGCAAGGCATGCGCTGGACCTGAGTATGCTGCTCAACGATCATATTGCGGGCGTGTGCGATGACTTCCCGACACGTTTTGTGGGCTTGGGCACCCTGCCCATGCAGGCGCCCGACTTGGCTGTGCGCGAGCTCGCGCGCTGCAAAGCGATCGGCCTCAAAGGTGTGCAGATCGGCTCCCATATCAATGATTGGAACTTGAGCGCCCCCGAGGTGTATGCGGTCTTTGAGGCAGCGCAAGCGCTCGATATGGCCGTGTTCATCCATCCTTGGGACATGATGGGCACCGCCAAAATGCAACAATACTGGCTGCCTTGGCTCGTGGGCATGCCTGCGGAGGGGTCGCTGGCGATCTGCTCGATGATCTTTGGCGGCGTGTTTGAGCGGTTGCCACAGTTGCGCGTGGCATTTGCCCATGGTGGAGGCAGCTTTTTGGCCTCCCTAGGGCGCATTGAGCACGGTTGGCGCGTGCGCCCAGACCTCTGCGCGATCGACAATGTGCGCAATCCCCGAGAATACGTGGGCAAGTTTTGGGTGGATTCCATCCTCCATGACCCAGCGATGCTCGATCATTATGTCACTCTCATGGGCGAAGACAAGATTGCCCTGGGCACCGACTACCCCTTCCCGCTTGGGGAATGGTTTCCCGACGATGGCTGGCAGCCAGGCCGCCTCATTGATGCGATGCCTTGGCCCGCCGCTAAAAAGGCCAAGCTCCTCGGCCTCAATGCCCTCGATTGGCTACACATGGACGCGAGCCACTTTCATTGAGCACAATGGCCTACCGCATTCGGGATATCGTGTTGGCGGTGATGGGTCTGCTGGTTTTCAGCGGGGTTTTTTTGGTGATCGTGCCCTTGCTCGCGCTCACGCAGCAGCGCGTATTTTTTGTACAAAAACGCACTGGCTACCGGGGCAAGCCCTTTTGGCTCATCAAATTCAGTACCCTGCGCGACATCGGCGGCGATGAAAGAGAGGAAGATGATCAGCGCAAGCGCCTCACCACTATCGGCAAGTTTCTGCGGCGCTTTTCGCTCGACGAGTTGCCACAACTGCTCAATGTGCTCAAGGGAGACATGAGCCTCGTGGGTCCCCGCCCGCTCATCCACGCCTATGACCCGCTCTATACCCCTGCACAACGCCGCCGTTTCGAGCTGCGGCCCGGCATCACTGGCTGGGCGCAGATCAATGGCCGCAACCGCATCAGCTTTACAGAGCGCTTCCTATTGGACGTCTGGTATGTCGAGCACCGCAGCCTCGCATTGGATTTCAGGATTCTCTGGCAGACGGGCATGCGGGCAGTGCGCGGACGGGATGTCTATGTCGATGATGAGACGACGTCGGCTAGGTTTGATGGGGGAAATTGATGTGCAACATTTGCTCAGGTGAATGCGTCTGCACGGCTGGGTAGGCACTCGCGGTAGGGTCAGCCATAAACACTCGATTGCTACAAATCATCCAAAACACATCATTGAGCTTCAATTTTGTTGCTTTCTTCGAAAATCCATTGGCTTTGCTCCTCTTTGCCCTAAGTTTGCAGTTCCAAAATGTGAAATCAACATTGCTTCCTTGCTCCTTGACGGCACACATCCGCTTGATTTACCTCCCACAACTTGCTTGCCTCTAAGAAGGTAAGGCCTTATTCGTACGATTTGTAGTAATGGAAAACACCAATTTAAGTATGATCTCAAAAAGAACAGGACTATTCACGCTCTGCTTTTTTGCCACACTTGCGATGTCAGTCTTTTCATGGAGCGCCCTCTCTGCGCAAAATGTAAACGTGGCTGGCGCAGTGGTCGGTAATGGTACCTACCCCACACTGACTGCGGCATTTGCTGCGATCAATGCTGGGGGACAAGGTGGTGCCACCATCGCGATCACCATCGTCGCCAATACCAATGAAGGTACAGGAACGGCGTTATTGACCCAAAGTACGACACCTTGGGTCTCGTTGAGCATACAGCCTTTGGGAGGTGCCTTTACGATCACTGGCGCAACCACTGCGGGCAGTCCCCTCATCAACATTAGCGGAGCAGACAATGTGACCATTGACGGGTTGAATACGTCTGGAAATGCCTTGACAATCCAAAATACAACCGTGTCGGGCACTTCGGGCACTTCGACGATCAAGTTGGAGGTTGATGCTGTAAACAACCTCATCACGCGTTGTGCGATCCAAGGCTCAGCGACGATGCCCGTCGGCACCAATGGCGGCAACATTTGGATAAGCTCGGGTGCGATTGCAACAGGCACCGACAACAATACGATCTCTTTTTGCGACATCGGCCCTGCAGGCACCAACCTGCCTAGCAAGGGTGTCTATAGCAGTGGATCCACGGGTACGACCACCTTGTACAACAGTGGCAACCAGGTTTTGAACTGCAATATCTTTGACTGTTTTGGTGCAGCGGCTACTTCTGCAAGCGTCTATCTTGGCGGCGGAAACTTGTCGTGGACGATCAGCAACAATAAATTTTACCAAACGGCTACGCGCACACAGACCACAGGTGCTGTGCATGCAGGGATACAAATCGGCAGCAGCGTTGGCAATGAATCCCATGTCATTTCCAACAATACCATCGGGTACAGCAGTGCCGCAGGCACCGGCACCTACACGCTGGTCGGCCTATCGGGCACCCGGTTTTTTCCGATTTTTTTCAGCAGTGCAGGCACCAACGCCGCCTCGACGGTCACGGGAAATACCATCACCAACATAGCTATGTCGGGTGCGGTCTCAGGCGTGGGCAGCTCGTCGCCTTTCACGGCAATCTTGGTCTCATCGGGTATTGTGAACATCACCAACAATACCCTGGGCAGCCAAAGTGTAAATGGTGCCTTGTCATTCACGTCAAGCTCCACATCGGCCAGCGACATTGCTGGCTATTACAACGTAGGCTCATCGGCGACGACATTCAGCAACAATACGCTGGGCGGCCTCACAGCTGGAAACTCATCGACAGGCACGTTGGTGATCTATGGCGTCAGGATCAACACAAGTAGCTCGGTGACCAGCACGATCCAAAACAACCAACTCGGCGGCGCTGCGGTGGTCAACTCCATTCAGAACACGGCTGTCGCCTCTATTTCCAACCAGATTGTCGGCATCCAGATCAATTCCTCGGCTGCCACCATTTCCGGAAACACCATTTCCAATATGTCACTTGCAGCTGGCAATGGAACAGGGAGCACCGCATCTGTAGCTGGTATCATCGTGAGCAATAGCAGCAGCAACCATACGATCACAGGCAATACGATCGCTGTGATCGGCAACCTGAACCCTGCCAGTACCGGTCAGGTATGCGGGATTGTATTCAGCGGCAGCACGTCTGGCACCAACTTGATCAACCGCAACACGATCCACTCGCTCATCGTCCAAGGCGCTGGTGCGACCCTCAACGGCATCTCGGTCATCGGCGGCACCAATACCTTTGCCAACAACATGATCCGCTTGGGCATCGACCCCACGGGTGCCGCCTTCACCTTTGGCTGTGCCATCAATGGAGTGAGCGAAACCACAGGTACCGACAACTTCTATCACAACAGTATTTATATCGGCGGTGCAGGTGTCGCTGGCGCGACCAACACCTTTGCCTTCAACAGCACGGTGACCACCAACGTGCGCAATTTTCAAGACAACATCTTTTACAATGCCCGTAGCAATGGTGCTGGCACAGGAAAGCACTACGCAATGCGTGTAGGTGGCTCGGCTGCCAACCCAGCTGGCCTCACCAGCAACTACAACCTCCTCTTCGCCAATGGCACCGGTGGATTCGTCGGCCTTTTCAACGCCCTCGATCAGGCTACAATTGCAGCTTGGCGCTTGGCGACAGGCCAAGACAACAATAGCTTGAACCTCGATCCCAACTTTGTATTGCCCACAGGCAATGCACTCACGGGCGATTTGCATATTGCAAGCCCGACCCCGATCGAGAGCAATGGCACCAACATCGTCGCGGTGACCGACGACATTGATGGCCAGACCCGCTCGGGCCTGAGTCCTGTCGATATCGGTGCCGATGCAGGCAACTTCACAGCCTCGATCGATCTTACTGCGCCATCGATTCTTTACACAGTTTTGCCGGGAACCTGCTTGACGGGTGACCGCACGCTCATCGCGACCATCACAGATGCCTCAGGCGTGCCGACGACGGGTCTCTTGCAACCCCGCATCTATTTCCGCAAGAATGCAAGCCCCTATGTGTCGAGCCAAGGTGTACTGACCACCGGCACTGGCACCAACGGTACCTGGACTTTTACCATCTCTGCCGCAGCCTTGGGTGGCGTGGCAGCTGGCGATCTGGTATCCTACTACGTGATCGCACAAGACATCGCTGGCCCCTTCATCGCCGCATCACCGGGCGCAGGATTGGTCGCGACCGATGTCAATACCGTGACGACCCCGCCGACCAGCCCCAATAGCTACTCGGTCAATTTCAATCTCAATGGCACCTATACCGTCGGCGCTACTGGCAACTTTGCTACCCTCACCGCAGCGGTCAGTGCCTATAACAGCGGCTGTCTCGCAGGTCCTGTTTTGTTTAACCTCATCGATGCCAATTATCCAAGCGAGACCTTTCCTATCGTCATCGGTTCCAATCCTGCTGCGTCGGCTGTCAATACCCTCACGATCAAGCCGACGGTGACGACGACGATCACAGGTAGCAATGCCAATAGCATCATCACAATGAGCGGGGCCGACTATGTCACAATCGACGGTAGCATCGGCAACACCCCCAACACCGTATGCCCACTCAGTGCCACCACCCGTAATCTCACGATCACCAATACGCTCAGCAGCAGCAGTCCAGCAGTCGTATGGCTAGCCACAACGGCTGGCGGCAATGCCGTCACCAATTGCACGGTCCAGAATTGCGTGATTGTAGGCCAAGGCTCCACGACAACCCAGATAGGCCTGGGCGCGGGTGGACCCACCATTTCAAATACCAGCACAGGTACTGGCAACAACAATCTTGCGTTTGTAAACAATGATATCCGTGCCTGCCAATTTGGTATCTATTCATCTGGTGCCAATGCCACCACCAAGAACCAAAGTTTGGTAGTCAACCAAAACCTGATGACGGCCACTGCCCCCAACAATGTGGGCATTTCAGGCATCTTTATCACGTTTAGCAACGACATCACCGTCTCCGGGAATACCGTGTCGAATCTCTTGAACTCATCTTCAAGCGATCTCTCCGCAATCAACCTTGGCTTTGCATCTACCGGCGGATTGCTTGTTTCTACCACCGGTACAGCCGATGGCGTGAGCAACGCGACGATCACCAGCAATACGATCGGAACCGTGCAGCAAAGTGGCACCTTCTCGGCGGCAGGTATCGCTTTGGGCAATACCATTTCGGGAACATCGCTCATCGCCAACAATATGATCTACGGCGTGTCTGCCAATTCAACGCCGAGTGACTTTGTCGCTGGCATTGCATTGGGTGGTGGCACAGGGGCCATCAATGTATTTCACAACTCGGTCTGGATGCAAGGCACGATCACTGGCGCGTCGGCTGCGACATCGGTCTCGGCCTGCTTGGCGGTCACTGCTAGCTCGGCACCCACGGGATTGAACATTCGCAACAACGTATTCCATAATACACAGGTCGGCAATACCAGCTCCACCATGCGTTTTGTGGCCATCGGCTACCAGTTTGCTGCTCCTTTCACGACCGTGAACTCCAACTACAACGATTTCTTTAGTGCTGGCACTGGCCCAGGCACTTATTTTATCGGCACGACAGGTGGCCTGAGTGGAGGCACCACCGCCGCGACCCTCGCCGCCTGGCAGACCGCCACCAGTGGCGATGCCAACTCGGTGAACGTGGCCCCCGTGTTTGTATCTGCGACAGACCTTCATGCCATCCCTGTCTCCAACGTGGGCATCTCCAACATGGGCACCAATGTGGCAGCGGTCACGACCGACGTGGATTGTGCGACGAGGAATGCCAGCACCCCCGATATTGGCGCCGACGAATTTGACATTCCCGCTTGTGCTGGAACCCCGACACCAGGCACAGCAGCCGTGTCGGTCGCATCGATATGCCAAGGACTCTCGACGACACTCAATCTCACAGGCTTCACAACAGGCGTCGGCGGCATCTCCTTCCAGTGGCAGATTGCTACTGTCCCAGGCGGCCCCTACACCAACATTGGTGGCGCCACAACTTCCACCTTCGTCTATACAGGTGCGCCCGTCGGCACCAATTATATCGTCTGCAACGTGACTTGCGCCAATGGTGGTGCCTCTGCTTTGAGCAACGAGGTGCTCTTGACCGTCACTCCCACCCCGGTCACATCTGTGACTCCGACCACAGGTCTTATTTGCAACCCAGGTGGCACACCTGTCTTGCTCACAGCATCGTCCACGGGCGGCACGGGCTTGGTGAATTTCACCTGGAATCCAACGGTGGGCCTTGCACCTACAAGCGGTAGCCCTGTCACTGCCAATCCAGCAGCGAATACTGTCTATACCGTCACAGGAACGGATGCCGCAGGCTGTTTTTCTACCGCAACGGCCACCATCAGCCTAGCTGCCAAGGTCACTATCGACAATATCTCTGCCACCCCGAGCACGATCTGTGCAGGCAATACATCGGCACTCAGCGTGGCTGCAAGCATCGCCTTCTCTTCCAATTACGCCGTGAGCACGGTGCCATTTGCACCGATTGCATCAGGCACGGGCACCACGACGCTTTGCAGCGCAGGCACAGCCAATACAGCGCTTACTTCTGGCTCATTGGACGATGGCAACTGGAACGGTCTCGCCCTTCCTTTTAGCTTCACATACTTCGGCACCGCCTATAACAGTATCAGTGTAGGTACCAATGGTTACGTGAGTTTTACGTCCATCGGCACCACAACTGGATATAACAATACACCGCAAATCCCCAATGCCACTGCCCCCAACAATATGATCGCAGGTTGCTTTGGTGACCTATACTGGACAACGGGTGGCACCATCAGCACCTATACCAGTGGCACTGCGCCCAACCGTATCTATGTCATCAATTTCGACGGCGGCATCCTCGGTGGATTTTACAACTTGGGTTCGGCACCGACTGCTTTCACCACATTCCAGATCCAATTGTTTGAAAGCAACAATACGATCCAGGTCCAAACTACATTGGTGAACTCCGATGCAACCCGCCTCCACACTATGGGAATTGAAAACGTAGGAGGCACTGCAGGTTTCACAGCCTCAGGTAGGGACAACGCGCTCTGGTCATTGACCAACAATGGTACACAATTTAC
This sequence comes from Bacteroidota bacterium, assembly GCA_031415375.1. GTDB lineage: Bacteria > Bacteroidota > Bacteroidia > J057 > JADKCL01 > JADKCL01. Next base: position 53,033 of record JANORP010000378.1, read on the forward strand.
GCCCTTGGGCACATTTACCTATGCTTGGACACCTGCCCTCGGTCTCACCCCTTCAGCCGCTTTCGCAAATCCTACCACACCCGCCTTGGCTACCACCACGCCCTACAACGTGACTGTGACCGATGCACAAGGCTGTGCCGCAACAGGTTCTGTCACCGTGACCGTCAATCCAGTATTGGTGCCAGCAGTGAGCATCACTGCCGCTCCAGGTAGCACCATCTGCACGGGCGACAATGTGACCTTTACTGCCGCCTCGACCAACGCTGGCGCAACGCCTATCTATGTGTGGAAGAAAAATGGATCAGCCGTAGGTACCAATAGCACCACCTACAGCGACAATGCCTTGGCCAATGGTGACTTGATCACTTGCGATCTCACCTCCAATGCCCTCTGCGCCGCACCAACCTCGGTGACCAGCAATACGATTACGATGATCGTGAATCCGATCGTAACCCCTACTGTGAGCATCGCTGTCGCACCTAGCGCCACGATCTGCGCAGGCGACAACGTAACCTTCACGGCGACCCCAGTGAATGGTGGCGCAACGCCAGTCTATCAATGGAAGAAAAACGGCTCCGCTGTCGGCCTCAACACCGTCACCTATACCGACAATGCCTTGACCAATGGTGACGCGATCACATGCGAGGTGACCTCCAATGCGCCTTGCCCTTCAATCGCCACGGTGACCAGCAATTCAATCGTGATGGTCGTGAATCCCGTCTTGACACCGAGCGTGAGCATCGTTGCCGCTCCTGGCACCACGATCTGCGATGGTGATAACGTGACATTTACGGCCACGCCTGTGAATGGTGGCACGATTCCCGCCTATCAATGGAAGCTGAACGGCACCGATATCGGCACCAACAGCAACACCTATACCGACAACACGCTAGCCAACGGCGATGTGATCACTTGTGTGCTCACCTCCAATGCAGTCTGTGCTGCACCTATCATGGTGACGAGCAATGCGCTCACGATGACCGTGAATCCGATCTTGACACCATCAGTGTCCATCGCCGCGGCTCCCAGCACGGTGATCTGCGCAGGTACCAGCGTGACCTTCTCGGCAACCGTCGTCAATGGTGGCACAACACCCACTTACCAATGGAAGCTCAACGGCTCCAACGATGGCACCAACAGTGCCACGTATGCCAATGCTGCACTTTCAAATGGCGACGTGATCACTTGCGAAGTCACATCCAATGCTACATGTGCGGTCCCCACAATGGCGACTAGCAACGCGCTCACGATGACCGTGAACCCTGTCTTGGCTCCGACCTTGTCGATCTCTGCCAATCCAGGGACATCGATCTGTGCAGGAACCAACATTACTTTCACGGCCGTAGCCGTCAATGGTGGCAGCACACCGACCTATCAATGGCGCCTGAATGGTGGTGCAGTAGGCACCAATAGCGACACCTATAGCAATGCGTTGCTTGGCAGTGGTGACTTGATCACCTGTGAGATCACCAGCAGTGACCCTTGCTCCTCGCCCACGTTTGTCGTGAGCAACACCCTTACCATTTCTGCGGTGACGAATACTGTACCTACGGTTACGATCTCTGCTAGCCCTGGCCAAACGATTTGCCCCGGCACATCGGCCACCTTCACAGCTGTCCCCAACAATGCGGGCATTACTCCAAGCTACCAATGGAAGCTCAACAGTAGCAACGTCGGCACCAACAGCGCAACCTATACCAACGGCGGCTTGACCACAGGCGACGTCGTCACCTGCGTGGTCACCTCCAGCGATCCTTGCGCATTGCCCATCACCGCCACCAGCAATGCAATCACGATGACAGTGGCCGACCTCACCAATCCGATCGCTGTCTGCCAGCCAGTAACGATCGCCTTGAACGGCTCGGGCAATGCCAGCACCACCGCATCAACTGTGAACAATGGATCAAGTGACAACTGCACCGCAACAGGTGCTTTGGGCTTGGCCTTGTCCACGACCACATTTACCTGCGCACAGTTGGGTGCCAATACAGTCACGCTCACTGTGACCGATGCCGCTGCACGCACGGGCACCTGCTCTGCAACCGTGACGGTGACCGATGCCATCCTCCCGATCATCGCTTGCCCATCCAATGCCACGTCCAACAATACCACCGGCCAATGCGCCGCAGTGGTGACCTACACCGCAGCATCTGCGATCGACAATTGTACACCCGTCGTGACCCAAACCGCAGGCTTGGCAAGCGGTGCGAGCTTCCCTGTGGGCGTCACCACCAATACCTTCAGGGCTACCGATGCAGCAGGCAACACGGCCACCTGCTCGTTTACAGTGACCGTGACCGACATCCAAGTGCCTGCGATCACCTGCCCTGCCAATACCAGCGTGAGCAATGGCGTAGGTTTGTGTGCTGCCACGGTGAGCTACACCTCACCTATCGGCACAGACAACTGCCCTAGCCCTGCCACGACGCAGACCGCAGGCTTGGCCAGCGGTGCTACCTTCCCGATCGGTGCCACCACCAATACCTTTAGGGTTACCGATGCAGCTGGCAACACGGCCACTTGTGCGTTCACCGTCACGGTGACCGACAACCAAGTGCCCACGATCACATGCCCAACCAACATCAGCGTGAACAATGGCGCTGGCCTTTGTGCTGCCATCGTGACCTACACCTCACCTGTCGGCATAGACAACTGCCCTAGCCCTGTCACGACGCTCACCGCAGGTTTGGCCAGCGGTGCCAGCTTCCCTGTCGGTGTCACCACCAATACGTTTAGGGCCACCGATGCGGCTAGCAACACAGCTACTTGTTCCTTCACGGTCACCGTGGTGGACAATACGCTGCCCACGATCACTTGCCCAGCCAACATCACAGCCAACAACGGCGTGGGTCTCTGTGCTGCCATCGTGACATACGCTGCGCCTATCGGTGCCGACAACTGTACGCCCACCACGACCCAAACCGCAGGTTTGGCCAGCGGTGCCAGCTACCCTGTCGGTGTCACTACCAATACCTTCCGTGTCACCGATGCAGCTAGCAACTCGGCAACTTGTTCCTTCACGGTCACCGTGGTGGACAATACATTGCCTACGATCACTTGCCCAGCCAACATCAGCGTGAACAACGCATCTGGTCTGTGTGCTGCAACCGTGACATACGCTGCCCCAGTCGGTGCCGACAACTGTACGCCCACCACGACCCAGACCGCAGGTTTGGCCAGCGGTGCCAGCTTCCCTGTCGGTGTCACCACCAATACCTTCCGCGTCACCGATGCGGCTAGCAACTCGGCGACCTGCTCATTTACCGTCACAGTCGTGGACAATCAGCTCCCAGGCATCACCTGCCCCGCCAATATCAGTGTGAGTGCGAGTGTGGGTCTGTGTGCAGCAACGGCGACTTATACCGCACCAGTCGGCACCGACAACTGTGCATTGCCGACCATTACACAGACCGCAGGCTTGGCCAGCGGCGCAAGCTTCCCTGTCGGTGTCACCACCAACACGTTCCGTGCGACCGATGCAGCAAGCAACTCTGCAACCTGCTCGTTCACCGTGACCGTGAGTGACAACCAGCTGCCACAGATCACCTGCCCTGCAAACGTGGTCGTCGGCAACGACGTGGGCGTCTGCGGTGCCATCGTGACCTTTGCCGCCCCAGTCGGCACCGACAACTGCTCTGCAACGACTGCACTCATCAGCGGCAACGCCAGTGGCACGCCATTCACCGTCGGCACGAGCACTGTGACCTTCAGGGCTACTGATGCCGCCGGCAACTCTGCCACGTGTAGCTTCACAGTGACCGTCAACGACACCGAAGCCCCGACTTGGGCTGCTTGCCCAGCCAACAGGACTGTCTCCACCTCAACCAACAGCTGCGATGCGATCGTGAGCTGGACTGTGCCTACGGCTGCAGACCAGTGTTCCGTTCCCACGACCTCGACGACGCATACCTCTGGTAGCACATTTGTCCTTGGCACCACCACCGTCATCTACAGTGCCGTCGATGCTGCCGGCAACACCGCAACTTGCACCTTCACCGTGACCGTCAACGACAGCGTGGCCCCAACGGCCCTCTGCCAAGGCGTTACCGTGACGCTTGATGCTGCTGGAAATGGCAGCACCACGAGCAATGCTGTGAACAACGGTAGCACCGACAATTGCGCCATCGACACAGTGGTCCTGAGCCAGACAGCCTTTACATGTGCCGATGCAGGTGTGAACACAGTCACCCTCATCGTGACCGATGCCGCTGGCAACACAAGCACTTGCACCGCAATCGTGACCGTCGTGGCACCTGCCGTCACGGGCACTGCGATTGCCGACACCACGACTTGCGGCTACAACATCTCTTGCAACGGCGGCACCGACGGTGTGGCTACAGCAGCAGGTGCTGGTGGATGCCCATCCTATACCTACCTCTGGAGCAACAATGCCAACACTGCGACCGTCACAGGTCTTGCAGCCGGCACCTATACCGTGACGATCACGGATGGTGCAGGTGGTCTTGTCGTCAAGACAGTGACCCTCACGCAGCCAGCTGCCATTACCGCGACAGCGGTGGCCACGTCGTCTTGTGCTGGTGACTCGACTGGAGCTGTTAATCTCACACCTGCGGGTGGCAATGATTGCCTTGGTTATACCTTCCTCTGGAGCAATGGCGCCACGACCGAAGATCTGAGCAACGTTCCTGCGGGCACCTATACCGTGACCGTGACCGACGCAAATGCTTGCACAGGTACACAGACCGTGACGGTCGGTGCATTTGCTGCACTCAACCCCACGATCTCCAATGTCGGCAACCTGCTGAGCTCGGTACAAGTGTGGACGAGCTACCAATGGTTGCTCAATGGCAATACCATCCCTGGAGCCACTGCCAGCGGCTACACTGCCACAGCTACGGGCAGCTACTCCTTGCTGGTGACGGATGCCAATGGCTGTACAGCAGTGACCGACACCCTGAACGTGACCCTCGTGGGCATCAGCGATCCCGCGCTCGGGTTCATTGGCCTCTCGATCTATCCCAACCCTGCCCGTGGTGAATTCAAGTTGCTCACCGAGCAGCCCATCACGCAGAGCCTTACCGTGAGCATCTTTGACATGTATGGCCACCGCTTCACGCAGCAGTACATGCCATCGCTCGGCCATGAGGTCGCCTTTGACATCAATGGCTACTCAGCTGGCAACTATCTTGTAGAGGTCGTCTCCAAGACTGGCCATCGCAAGGTGTTCAAGCTGGTCGTGCAATAAGCGCGACCCGCTTGCTATGAAACTGAAGAGGCCCTGCATGCAAATGCGGGGCCTCTTTGTTGGTGGATAGGGATCTGTTTTGCTTTTCAGCATTTCATGCCAACGGTTCCTTTTGCAAGGCTTGCTTCCAGAAGGATCAGTCGGCTATTTGAACTTTTGCGCTGCCAGCGGCGTCCAAAATTCAAAGGCCCTGAAACCAGGCTTTATCGTCGTGGGCAGTGCATTGCGGTACCGCTTGTCGATCAAAAGGCGTGACTGGGGCGCAAAAAGGGGTAGCATGGGCAATTGTGCGAGCCAGAGCGCCTCAAATTTGTGGTAAAGGGGCACACGGTCACTGGCGGAGATCGTTTGCCGAATCTGATCGATGAGTGCATCGGTCGTCGTGTCGCCAAATCCAAAGAAATTCATTCCGCCATTGGCCCAATTCTCGGATGCCCAGAGCTGTTCCAAATCTGTGGGAAGTGGACTCCCTGAGATGCCATTGATCACCATGTCGAAATCATGGTCGCGCATGCGGTCATTGAGCGTCGCAAAAACGAGGGGATTGGGCGTGATCAACATGCCGACTTTGATGGCTTGGTCGGCAAGCATGCGTGCAATGCTTGCACCCGATTCACTGGCGTTGGAAAACAACAATTCGATTTCCAATTTCAGTCGTTTGCCCTGGACCATCTTGTCGCGCAGGCCGTCGGCATCGCTGTCGATCCATCCCGCCTCATCCAGCAAGGCTTTCGCCTTTCCAGGATCGAAGGCATAGCCTTGCAGCTTGGGATCCAATTCGTCGGTCTTCAAGGGAGAGATGCAGCTGATTTGGGGCGTGCCAAAACCGTTGTACACTTTGGCAATGATCGTTTGGATGTCTGTAAGGTGGGCGACTGCCTTGCGCACCCTCACATCCTCCAGTACAGGCCTGCGACCCACGCTGGGCTTGCAGTTGAAGCCCAAGTACAGCAATGTGTAGGTCGTAGGGGTGTGGAAATAAAAATGCTTGGCGATGGACCCGGCAGTGTCCTCGCGGGCTGCAATGAAATCATCAGGTGGCAGGTCCTGCACCACGTCCAATTCGCCGTTGCGGGCAGCTGCCAAGAACGTGGATTTATCCTTGATTGTCTTGAAGATCAACTTCTGTGCATAGCACTGGAACACATAACCCTTGCCGCGCAGCTGATCACCCCACCAATTTTGTTTGCGCACCAGCGTCACATTGTCACCTGGCGTCCAGCTCTCGACCTTGTAGGCGCCAGCACCATACATATAAGCTGGGTCAGTTGCATATTTGTCACTGTTGAAGCCCTCGAAAAAAGCCACCATCGCAGGGTCTTTGGCTAGTTCCGCAGCCTGGGTTGTAAAGTCAGCGACGCTGTAGCGGCCCAATACATCAAGCGAATCAAAAAACTTGCGGGAGAGGATGTCAAAGTCGGCGATGAAGGTTTCCCCCAAGAAGAACGGCTCCGAAGTGACGACTGTGAAGCGGCGGTCATTTTGCGGATCGACCTGCACATCGGAAATGAACGCATAGATGCTCCGCATTTGCGCATTGTCGGTGAGCGAATTCTTCATGCACTTGACCGAAAAAGCATAGTCATGTCCCGTGATCGGGTCGCCATGGTCCCAGCGAGCCTCGGGCCGCATTTCGTAAGTGAAGCGCAACCCATCCGCAGAGATCTGAGCAGGACCCGTCACCAAAGCCGGCTCAGACTGCAAGGTCTGCGCATTGTAAGTCGCCAAGCTCAGGTGCATATTCTCCTTGATCGCCGTCGCAGGCCCTGTTCGGGAGCTGTAAGGCGCCAACCCATCGGGGTCGCTGCTGTGGTTGATCCTGATCCAGTCTCCATTGACAGGCAGACTGTCTTGGGCCTCAGGATCGGTGGTCGTGGAGGCTGGACGGCAGGCTGTGAGGGCTGCGGTGCAGAGGAGAAAGCAATAAAAACTGTAGAAGAAATGCCTTTTCATACGTTGTTGTTCTTAGAATGGCAAAATCTAGTTGATTGTTGCGGGATTTACAAGGCAAAAAGGAATGTATAAAGGTATTTGGCCAACGCCCAAGCAAATTCCAGTTAAAGAGCCTCGCATTTCAATGATGCGTAAGCTGTCGTTGCTCCACAAAATGCCGACGCTTTAGAATTGTCACATTCCTCCAAACCAGCAACCCTTTCCTTCTTGAAATGGGAGCATTCTACCGAGGAAACTTCCGCTCCCGATGAAACCATTCCCCAAAATTCTCCCGACATTCGCCACAAGAAAGATGCCCAGCACCGCCCTCCCCATCCAAGAAATCATCCCAGCGCTCCTGCGAGCGCTGGCAGACCACCCCATCGTCATCTTGGAGGCCCCGCCTGGCGCGGGCAAATCGACCGAATTGCCGCTGCACTTGCTGCATGCACCGTGGCTGCAAGGACAGAAGATGCTCATGCTGCAACCACGCCGCCTTGCGGCGCGCGCGGTTGCGACGCGTCTTGCTGCACAGCTCGGCGAGCAAGTCGGGGAAACCGCCGGCTACCGCGTGCGCTTCGAACGCAAGATCAGCGCCCAGACCCGCATCGAGGTGCTCACTGAGGGCTTGCTCACCCGCCACATCCAGCAAGACAATGCCCTGGAGGGCATCGGGCTGCTGATCTTTGATGAATTCCACGAGCGCTCGCTCCATGCAGACCTCGCGCTGGTGCTCGCGCGGCAGGTGCAGGAGGTGCTGCGCGACGACCTGCGCATCCTCATCATGTCGGCCACGCTCGACACCGCCGCGCTCTCGCAATTGCTGGGAAATGCACCCGTGATCACGAGTAAGGGCCGCCAACATCCGATCGACATCCGCTACAGCCCCGTGCCCGATGGGCAGCGGCTCGAAGGCCATCTCGCCGCCACGGTGCGCAAGGCCCTCCGTGAGGACCAGGGCGACATCCTCGCCTTCCTCCCCGGCGCCGCCGAAATCGGCCGCGTGGCCGAGGCATTGTATGAAAATCTGCCTGCTGGCATCCATCTGCACATGCTTTATGGCGACCTGCCGCTGCCGCAGCAGCAGGAAGCCATCCTGCCCGACCCCGAAGGAAGGCGCAAGGTGGTGCTGGCCACGACGATTGCCGAGACCAGCCTCACGATCGAGGGCGTCCATGTAGTCATCGACGCTGGGCTGGCGCGGGTGCCGCGGTTTGACCCGCGCTCGGGCCTTACACGCCTAGAGACGCTCAGCGTGACCCGCGACGCCGCCGACCAACGGGCAGGCCGCGCAGGTCGCCTCGGCCCCGGCGTGGCCTACCGCCTCTGGGCAGAGGGCAGCCACCAATACCTTCAAGCCCAACGCGAACCCGAGATCCTCCAAGCCGACCTCGCGCCCATGGCCCTCGAACTCGCCTATTGGGGTGTGACCGAGATGCGGGACTTGGGCTGGCCCACGCCGCCGCCTGTCGGGCATTTGAACCAAGCCTTGGAGCTGCTTACGCAGCTTGAAGCTTTGGAAAATGGCCGCATCACGGCCCGTGGCAAGGATTTGCTGCGCCTGCCGACCCATCCGAGGCTGGCGCACATGCTCGCGGAGGGCGAGGCATTGGGGCTCGCTGGCCTGGCCTGCGACATCGCGGCGCTGCTGGAGGAGCGCGACCCGCTCCCGCGCGAAGCGGGTGCAGACCTCTGCCTACGCCTGGACGCATTGCGGCTGCACCGCACGGGCGGCCGCTCGCAGGGCGAGAGCGCGGGCCTGCGCAAGCTGGAACAGCTCTCTCAGGCTTGGCGCAAGATCTTGCGCTGCAATGCCCATGATCGACCTGTCGAGGCCCAAGATGCTGGGCGCTTGCTCGCCGCCGCCTACCCCGAACGTGTTGCCAAGCGCGTCGGGCATCATCCGCCCACTTACCGCCTCAACAATGGCCGTCGGGGCAGCATCCAAGGGCACGACGCGCTCGCCGACCACGAGTGGCTGGCCATCGGGCTCATGGATGCTGGCTTGCAGGAAGGCAAGATTTTCCTCGCCGCGCCCTTGGATCCGCAGGATTTGAAGGGGCACATGAAGACACATTCAGTTTTGCATTGGGACCGGGCGCAGGGGCTGATCTTGGCGCAGACAGAGTTGCGGTTGGGCACGCTGCTGGTGTCGAGCAAGCCCGCACCCAAGCTCAGCGATGCGGAATGCGTGCCGATCTTGTGTGCAGCCATCCGCGAGCAGCCCGATTTGCTGGCTTGGATGGAGGCCGCGGTGGCTTGGCAGGCGCGTGTGTTGAGTCTGAGGTTGTGGCGACCGCAGGAAGATTGGCCGGATGTATCGACCGAGACGCTGCTGACGGATTTGGAGAAATGGCTGGGGCCCTACATCGGACATGTGCGGAAGCGGGATGATTTTAAGCGCGTGGACGTGCTGAGCTTGTTGTCGGCGCGCTTGCCCTGGGCGATGCAGCAGCAATTGGACGCCTTGGCCCCACAAAAGCTGGAGGTGCCGACGGGTTCACAGATTACCTTGGAATACTTTGCGGATGGCCGTGCGCCGATCTTGGCGGTACGCTTGCAGGAGATGTTTGGGCAGATGGACACACCGACGGTGAATCAGGGCCGCAATGCCGTCTTGATCCATTTGCTGTCACCCGCATACCGTCCCTGTGCCGTGACCCAAGACCTCCGCAGCTTCTGGATGAATGCGTATGCCGATACCCGCAAAGACCTGCGGGGCCGCTACCCTAAACACAGCTGGCCCGAAAACCCGCTCACCGCAGAGGCCGTGCGCGGCGTGAAGCGAAAATCCTGACAAATCACCTCTTTTCACAATTGTCTCTGCAAGCGTAGTTGCAAAATTATATTGTCCAGTGGCTCCGGAATGTGGCGGCATGTGCGCTGTCAATGGCGGATCATACAACCACTTCCCAAAATATGGGCCGTGTAATGCTCAAATACTTCATTCAATTCTTACATATATCATTTGTACATATTCAACATTTAGCAAATCATGTTTGTAATAATTAGCTATATTAGAGCTTGTTAGGTAATAGATAGGATCGGAGATTTAAACACGTTTAAATTAATGCAGTATGTCCAAAATTTCATTGGCTGGGTTTTCATTGCTCTTATTCTTGTGCGCGCTAGGGATCAAAGCACAATCAACCCAAGTGTTGCCCGTGGGTGATCATGGGCAATCGCGAGAGGCATACGACTCGCCCAGCGGTGCCAGGCGAGGCCATCAATTGCAAGAGCCGCTCATGCTGCTCCCGCCAGGCAACGACAATTGCGCCTCGGCAATCGCACTCACTCCAGGTGCAGCCTGCATTACAGGCACCTCCAACGGCGCGAGCCTACAAGGTGGGGAGTATGTGTGCATCAGTGGCGGTGGTGGCGTCTCTGAAGAAACGGTATGGTACCGTTTCACGGCGACCAATACATCGATGGTCCTAGGAGTTGTGCTCACAAATTCCACCAACTGTGCGACAGTATTGGCGGTTTACGGTCCATTCGCGCCAGCCGGAGGCTGCCTTCCAGGTGCTGGCAACCAGATTCTTTGCCAAAATATGGGCCTCATCGACCCTGGTTTCCACCCTTTGCTCACTGGCCTTGTCATCGGGCAAAGCTACCTCGTGCAAGTACAGGGCAATAATTGCGGCGGCGGCAACGATCGCTTTGTCAATTTTTGCATCAGCATCAATACCGTTTCTGCTAACAATAGCGCAGGCTCTGCTGCGGTGATCAACAATTGCGGCGTCGCCTTCACTGGCGGTACCACCGGCGGCCACTATGCGAATGGCACTTCTATCGGCGCCAACAACCTCGACAACAATGTCGCTACGAGCATCACAGGTGCCTCCGAGGTCGGCGACGACGTGACCTTTGTGATCAACAATGTCTCCTGGTTCACATTCTGCAATGGCAACCTCAGCAGCTGCAATTGGAGCATCTTGCTCAACAGCGTCACCAATTGCCTGCTGCCTGCCCCCAATGCCGGCGTGCAATCAGCAGTCTTCACAGGCACACCCGCTGCCTTGGTCAATGTCGCCATCAGCCCAAGCAACATTCCGCCGGGAGGCAGTTTTGCCTCGGGCACCTTTGCGGTCGGGGCTGGGCAGTGTGCCTATGTGATGGTCGATGGCTTTGCCGGAGACGAATGCAACTACAACCTTACGCTCACCAATGTTTCCTGTGCCTGCATCGTGCTGCCCATCGAGCTGGCCTATTTCGCAGGCCGCAATTTGGCCGATCAAGTGCATTTGGATTGGGGCATGGCATCGCAGGAAGGCTTGCAAGCCTTCGACATCGCCCGCAGCGCCGATGGCCACCATTTCGAGCAATTGATGCAAGGCATTGCGGCAGTCGTGCAAGCCGACCACCGCTACGTCGTCGCCGACAAGGATCCCTTGCCAGGTTGGAACTACTATCGCCTGAGTGTCGTGGACCATGATGGCAATACCATGGTCTTGAACACGGTAGCCGTTTATCGACAGCAGGGCGCCGGTCTCGATGTATTGATCAGCGCGCAGCAAGATCAAATGCAGCTCGACATCACAGGGTCCGATGAAGGAACAGCCACGCTCAGCGTCACGAATCTCCAGGGCCAGCAAGTGCTGCAACAGGCAACAACCCTTGAAAGCGGCAGCTCACGCTTACACGTCGAGATCCCCGGTCTCGCACAGGGGATGTATGTGCTCAGCCTCACACAAGGCAGTCACAGCGTTTCCAAGAAGTTCGTGCGGAACTGAGCAAACTTGGACGGCAGCCATATTTGATAAGCGCCTGCATATACCCTCAACTTGTCGATTGTGCCGCAGGAAGGGTTCGCATCGGCGCTACGCCACGACCACCCGCTGCCGTGCGCTCCAACGCCTGCCATTCACGTGCAGCAGATAGAGCCCCGCTGAATAGTCGTGAAGATCGATGTTGATTTGGTTTTCACCTGCATGGCCCATGACGGCACCTTGGCCCATTGTCTTCCCTTGCAGATCGATGAGGCGCCAATGAAGCGCTTCATTGCGGTCGAGCTGGAGCCTGAGCTGTAGCTCCCCTTGGCTAGGATTGGGGAATACTTGCAAGTCATAGCCCATGATCGGAGCGGCTGCGGTGGTCGCTGCATTGGGGTGCTGGTATTTGTTGAAGAAGCGCCAGATCTCTCGGGTATAAAAGATGTCATTGGTGGGGCCGAGCCACACATGGTCGGCGCCATAGACCTTGAAGTGTTCTACGCCATATTCTTGGTCGCAGCCCGACCACTCGATGTGATCGACGGTATAATTGTCGTTGAACAAGTCTGGCAAATGCGTGGTGTCGGGACCTTGGGTACAGCCATTGTTGGTGACCCAATGCTGCAATGTCGCCGTGGTGGAGAGGCCAAATGTGTTGGCGGTATAGCTGATGGTTCCATCGGCTGTGCCATGAAAGTGCAACACGGGCACGGCGCGCCCCGGCTGGCAATTGAGGGCTGTGCCAATCGTGCCAGCTACCGCAGCGATGGCGGCGATGCGGTTGTTCAGTTCACAGGCTAGGCGGTGACACATGAAGGCGCCGAGGGAAAATCCGCAGGCATAGATGCGGTTGGGGTTGATGTTGTAGTGGGCCGACATCGAGTCGATGAGGGCATTGATGAAGCCGACATCATCGACCGTGCCATTGAGCGTAAAGCCAAAGGCACTCGCGCCTGAGTTCCAGGCGGTCGAACCAGAGAGTTGGTCGATCAGGGCTTGGGGCGTGACGATGATAAAATTGGCGGTGTCGGCAAAGTAGTTGAGTCCGATCCCAGAGAAATTGGTCATGTCGTCGCCAAGGCCATGGAGGGCGATCACGAGCGGCACCGGGGCTGTGCCGTTGTAGATGCCCGGCACGTATTGGCGGTACTGCCGTGTCTGTCCACCAAAAGCGAAGCTATGGTTGCTGAACTGTGCCCAAGCAGCATGGCCCAGCATCACCAGCAGGCAAAGTGTGAGGTAGCGTTTCATGGACGGAAATTAGTGATAATTTCTTTGCGAATGCAGTGTGCCATTCCGCCTGCCTGCTCGCGATCGCCCACAATACACCGCAAAAGAAATTGTACCATTTTTCCCCAAGCCTTTGGGGGATACTCACCGTTGCGCTGTGTTATCATCGAATTAGGGTAAGCAATTTTTTGATGGACGAAATCTGGGCCGCGTGACGGCCCAGGTTCATTTTAGGGCGGCATGGTAGCACAAGGCGATCGCAACATTCATCGCATTGACTTCATGGCAAGCATAAAAAATATAGATGCGGCTTGGGGGATACGATAGATCCCGCTGTATTGTCTGTAGAGTTTAAGAATTTAGGGTAAGCAATTTTTTGATGGACGAGATCTGGGCCGCGTGACGGCCCAGGTTCATTTTGGGGAGGCGTGGTCGCAACCACGAGACCATGCTTGTATCTGTCCCATGGTTGAATCCAGTAGTGCTGTGAGCGTGGAGAATGCGCGTCCAAAATACCTTTCAAACCAATCGGCCTTTTTGCGCAAAATAAAATGACGAGGCTACACCCTGTGGGCGAAGCCTCGTCATTTCTCCTGCACCCACAGACTTAGTACAAGTCCAGAATCTGAAACGTACGGCCATTGACTTCAAAGGAATCGCCTTTCTGCTTGCCTTCCATCGCTTTGTAGATGGGCGCTTTGGTGCTCACCCCAAAGTACTCCTGGCCTTCACACTTGAAGCGCTCAATGCTCACCGAGACAAAAAACGATTGCTTTTCTGTGACCACCACACTGCCCAAGTGTACGTTGTCGTGGTCTTCGCTCGTCTCGATGCGGTGGAGTTTGTCAAACTCCTCCTCCACCATTGCCAGTTGCTCACTCATCAGCGCCGCTTGCTCCTCGGTGTCTGCGGTCATTGACTGTGCACCACTGTCGTGCTGCTCGCTGGCATATTGCTGGCCGGTAGCCTTCAATTCCTCGATGCGACTGCGAAAGTCATTGACGATGGCGGCCTGTGCTTTCAAGCCAGCTTCTAGAATCTGTTTTTTTGACGCTCTATTTTCCATAATGCATTTAAATGCAAGTTTTCTCAAAAATACAGCCGATTGTAATGACATCGCGCATTCCTTGAATTCAAATGCATGATATTTCTCAACATTGCAACCCTAGCTTGCTCCTTGTCCGCAACAGCTTTTATCTGTAATGAGTGCGGCTCATTCCACTACCAAAATGCAGCGCCCGTGCTTGCCCGATGCTGTGCGCAGTGAGACTACTACAGCGCCTGCCTGCTGACCCAAGGTCGATCTCAGCTGCTTGGTGGCATGTGTGCCCATGGGCAATACACTCAGGTCGCGCGTCCCCAAGGGCCTGCCATCAAGCCCATAGATCTCCAAGACCACCTGTTCTGCACGGGCCATCGTCCATTGAATCTGGAAGGCTTCTTGTTGCATGCCCAACGGGTTGGGGAATACGCGCATTGCGAGCGTGGGCGTCACCGCATCTGCCATCCCGACGCCGCAATTGAGGCTAGGATCGACTTCCAACTCGACTGTAAACGACTCTGGCCCGAGCTTGTAGGTGACTTGATGCAGCCCCACGCCTGCAGCGGCTGCATCAAAACTGTCGCTACGCACATAGGCCCCCGACCAGATGCCGCCCGGCACGCTGGCGCGCAAGGCCACGACCGAGTCGCGCAGACATACCAGCGTATCGCCGGTGTAGCGCGGTCGCAGCCGTGCATAAAAGTCATCGACCCAATAGACGCGGTACAAGCTGGAATCTAGTACCGCATGCCACAATACCGACCCATTGGCCGTTATTTCTGTGATGCTGCGCCCACCCGAGGAGCCGATCACCCAGTTGCCGCTCGGCAGCCGATCCAGGTTGCCATCGTCGGCGCTGTAGTCTGCGGGCGGCAAGACGTGGTCCCAACTGATCTCCAGCCGTGGGTTGATGTAGGAGAAGTCGATCCACCACTCGATCACACGGCTCTGCGCGCCCAAGCCTTGGTTGTCGAAGCTCAAATAGTAGCCTGCCCTCGAATTGCGCAAGGCATTTTGATGTGCAAATGTATCGGGCGGCAAAATCTCAATTGTGCCATCTAGCCCCAGCGTCCAGACGATGCCACCACCGCTGCGCACGATTTTGACGACCGTGCTACGGTCTCCAAAAGACAGCATGGGATTGCCGTCCCCGTCTTGCATCACCGAGTTGGCATCAAGCCAATTGACAGCTTGTGAGCCAAATTTGGGAACCCAGTCTCCGCCCGGGGCGGGACTCTCCAGCGGATCCAAGTGATCAAATGCCGACCAAGACCACACCAAGGCACCGCTAGGATCGATCTCCAAAATACCTGGCCCGACTACCAAGGCAGCAGGGTCGCCGCCGACCGAGGACTTGTCGATCGTGTCGAGGCGTGCCACAAGTACTAACCAATTGCCGTTGGGGAGGCGCACCACGTCGTGGTGCGCCATCCAGCCAGGCGCGATGCTGCTCAGTTGCACGCTGCGCAAGACGGTGCCATCCAAGGCCAGTTCGCTCACCTGGTCGCATTCTGTGACGAATATGCTGTGGCTACTCGGCTGATAGCTATAGTGTTGGCAAGGACCATCATAAGCCGCTGCTGCGATGCCGGGCATGCGCTCATACCAAATCAGCTGCCCTTTGCGATCGTGGATTTGAAGATAACAGTCGGGATCCCCGCGCTGGGTATTGCTGAGCAAATAGCCTGGCGGATCGCCAGCTGTGCCATTGACCACGAGCACATGCCCCACCGTCACGCCCACAGGCACCGCAGCGACCGTGAAGCTGCCCCATGGGCTGGCCACACAACCGAGGCTGTCAAAAGCAATAGCGCGGTAGCGATAGGTCGTCTGTGGAATGAGTCCCAAAACCGTGATGACATGGCTGGTACCCAAGGCACTCGCCCCGGTATGATGTACGATCGAGTCCACCCCGTCCCAATAGGCATATTCCACGAAACCCTGCACGGTTGCTGTTGTGGAGAATTGCACCTCGTAACGCAATACATTCCCAGCTTGCTGAGTCGCCGTGACATTGGTGGGGATCGATTGCGCTGGGGCGACCAAGGCAATTAGAAGCAGGGGCAAGCAGAGGAATGGAAGGTGCAAACGGTGCATAGTCATGCAATTTAGGGCTTTTCGCAGTGTAAAACATGCCAAAAGAGAAACGCAGCCAAACCAGTGAAGAGGTGCCACGCGGCATGCAGTTGCAGGAGGCCATCGGGGTCACACCCGATTTTGGCGAGGTCCAAGCTGCGGCAAATGAGCGACAAGATGAGTGCTGCCACGCCCGCCAGCAACATACGCCCATCGAGCTTGCCCCTGAGACGTAGGTACAAGGCGACCACCAGGAGCAATCCTAGCAACATCAAGATCGGCAGCGCGATCTTGCCCTCGATGCGCCACTTGAACACATACATCAACACTGCCGCTGCCACCGCTGCCGTGAGCCAGCCGATTTGTATCCGCTGGCCATCTGCCCCTCGCAACAATCCCATCCAGCGGTAGCCGCCCATGGCCACCAAGCTCAGCGACAAGGCATAGGTAAATGCCATGTCCCAGTGCTGGCCCACACGTGTGACCGAGGCGTGAAAAAAGAAACTCCCAAAACACAACCCGATCAGGGTCAATGCCATCCAAATCGTCATTGCTGGAAACCGCTGCAAAGCATTGCGTGGCGAAACGGCACGGGCATCTTGCACGCCCACGACGAGCATCCACACACCTAGAAAAAAGTAGCAGAGATTGGACCAGGCATTGACGGGCTGCCGAATGAAGGCATCGAAATGATTGCGCTCGCAGTATTCATCGGTGAGACCAGCCTTGGAGAGTGGCAAATGCAGCCAAGTCTCGCCTGTGGCGGAATAAAATGCGAGCACCATGCCTATGCTTAGGCCGAGCGTGGCTATCAGCGCAATTGCGAGTGGTTGTTGCCGGGATGACATATCGCTAAGGGCACGCTCGATCATTGGAACAATTCTGGATAATCCTTCCCCAGTTTGGCTTGTTGATCTTCTGCTTGCTGACTGGTTTTGGGGGCCGCTTTGGAGTTGTCGAGCGCGGCCAGGCCGTCATAAGGATGCAGCAAATATTCCAAGACTGCCAAGCATACAATTCCAACAGCAACCGCGAAGGCGAGCTCGGTCGGAACCAAATGCATACGCATGAGGCTGACCATCGTCGTCACGATCAAGACCACCAGCAATCGCAGAATGTCGCGCGTGCCCTTGGTGGATTTGAGGTAAAAATGGATGCCATAAATGACCATCATGCCGAGCATCGCCACGGCCATGAGGGGCATCACAAATGGCCAATGCATGATCTGAAAAAGCACCGTGAGCATGTAAAGGGCGACCACGATCGACCCATAACGGCGCAAAGGAGATGCTTGAAAAATACCCGAGCGCCAGAGCAAGTTGAGGCCCGCAGCACAACAGACCCACGCGAAAAGATAGGCAAAGCGCCATATCCTGGCCTCCACCGCAAACCCCATCCACTCAACCCCAGTGGCGACACCATAGGCCAATCCAAGCCCCAAAACGATCATGGCTTGATGCCGTTTTTCCATCGGGTGAAGATAGGGAATGATAGTGAAGAATTTTGGGGGTCGATGATGGTCGTATAGGCGACGATTTACACCAAAGCCATCTCGATCGAATTACTTCCAACAATTATTTAGGTAGCTTTAAGCTGAAGAAGATGTTCTGTACAAAAAGCGTTGAACCTTATGAAACGATTGTTACCCTTCCTTTTCTGCACATTCTTTGCGATAGCTGGATTTGGCCAGCAGCGCTATGACTTGCTGTTGCGCAATGGCAATATCGAGCTGCCAGCCAACGCAGAGGATTTTGTGCGTGGTTTCCAGCCCCGCAGAGACCAGCTTTTTGCAGGTCGTTACTACTTGGTCGTGCAATTTGCAGCCATTCCCACACAGCCTGAAAAGGAGGCTATGGAACGCGAAGGCTTGCGTTTTGTCGATTATCTGCCCTACAATGCCTACGTCATTTCGATTCCCAGCAGCTATAGCTTGCGCAAGCTCGCCGACCACGGCGCTCGCAGCTTCATGGAACCCAATGACCGCATCCGCTTCTCGCATGCGCTCTACACCGGCCAATATCCCGCTTGGGCATTGCAAGGCGACAAAATCGAGCTCATGGTGCAGCCTTATGCCGATATTGCCAAAGCGGCTGTCGTCACTGACCTCGGCAAGTATTTTGAACTCGTGGGCGAGGATGCACACCCCCGCAGCGTGCGCCTGCGGGTCGAGACGAGCCGTCTCTACCACTTGCTGCAATTTCCCTACATCCAATTTTTGGAGCCCATCGCCCCGCCATCCACACCCGACGACAATGCCGGCCGCAGCCTGCACCGCTCCAATGCGATCAATGCCGACTACAGTGCCGGCCGCCACTACGACGGCACAGGCGTGACCGTGGGCCTCGCCGACGACGGCTCGATCGGACCTCACATCGACCGCGAGGGCCGCCTCACACAGTTTGCGACGAGCAACAATGGCACGCATGGCGACATGACAAGCGGCATCTTCTTTGGAGCTGGCAACCGCGAGCCCAAGGTGCGCGGCCATGCCTCGGGTGCCTATTGCTACTATTGGGACATCGGTACATATACCCATATCGTCGATGCAGTGGCCCACTGGAATACCTATGGTGTGATCCTCACTTCCACCAGCTATAGCCAAGGCCAGGGTGGCGTGTACACCACCGATTCTAAATTTATCGATGACCAGATCTTCGGCAACCGTCAGCTGGAGCACGTCTTTTCCGCAGGCAATGCTGGCTCAGCCGACCATGGCTATGGCGCCGGGCCTGGCTGGGGCAATATCACAGGCGGCTACAAAGCCTCCAAGAGCGTGATCACCTGCGGTGAC
This sequence comes from Bacteroidota bacterium, assembly GCA_031415375.1. GTDB lineage: Bacteria > Bacteroidota > Bacteroidia > J057 > JADKCL01 > JADKCL01. The sequence continues at coordinate 72,022 of JANORP010000378.1, forward strand.
ATGAACAACAATGGCGTGCTGGAAAGCACCAGCTCACGCGGCCCCGCAGACGACGGCCGCATCAAGCCAGACATCTGCGCCAATGGCTACGGGCAACTCAGCACCGACGAAAACAATAGCACCCAGATCGGCAGCGGTACATCTGCCGCCGCACCCAGCATTGCTGGCACGACCACACAGCTCTACCATGCCTACAAGTCCTTGCACGGTGGCCAAAATCCTGAATCTGCCCTCATCAAGGCTTGCATTCTGAACACAGGCAACGAGGTCGGCAATGCAGGCCCAGACTACAAGCATGGCTGGGGCCAAATCAACGCCCTGCGTGCCGTGCGCCTCCTCGAGCAAAATCAATACCGCCTTGACTCGGTCACACAAGGCCAGACACGCACACAAACCATCAGCGTACCCAGTGGTGTGCAAGAGCTGCGGGTCATGGTCTATTGGGCAGACCGTGGTGGCAATCCTGCCGCTGCCAAGGCATTGGTCAATGACCTCAACATCCAGGTGACAGCGGGTAGCGTGTACAATCCTTGGGACCTGGATCCAACCCCCAATGCCACCAATCTCAACACGCCTGCCGTGCGTGGCATCGATGACCTCAACAATATGGAGCAAGTCACCATCGCCAATCCACCTGCTGGCAATGCAACCTTGACCATCAATGGATTTGCTGTGCCACAAGGTCCACAGCGCTTTTGGGTCGTCTATGAGTTTGTGGTGCCTGGTGTCGAGACGACCTATCCCATCGGCGGTGAAGGTTTCGTCCCCGGCGAAACCGAGAAAATTCGCTGGGACGCCAATGGCACGACTGGCAATTTCACCTTGGATTACACCACCAACAATGGTACAAGCTGGACCGTGATTTCCGCCGCTATTGCCAGCACTGCACGCTACTTTGATTGGACAGTACCCACCTCTGTGACGGGGCAAGCCCGTGTGCGTGTGACCGCTGGTGCCTACAGCGACCAGAGCGATGCCAATTTCACCATCGCCTACTTGCCTACCAACATCAGCATCACCTATATCTGCCCCGACTCGATCGGCGTGCAATGGACAGGTGCCACGGGTGCTACAGGCTACGAACTCAGCATCCTCGGCCCCAAATACATGGACTCGGTCGCAGTTGCAAGCGGCACGACTGGTGTGATACGCAATCAAAATCCCGCCGTCGATCATTGGTATAGCGTGCGGGCCTTGCAGGGTAGCGGCAAGGGTCGCAGGGCCATTGCGATCTTTCGTGCAAGCGGCACCTTCAATTGCACAGTGCCGACCGATGTGGAACTGACACAGGTGGCCAATCCTGGCGCGGGCACCGTCCAAAGCTGCCAAGCCTCGGCGACCACTCCGGTCACCGTGCGCGTCACCAACTTGGGCACGTCTGCGGCGAGCAATATTCCAGTCTCCTACCGCTTCAACAATGGCGCAGTCAATACCGAAACGCTGGCAGGCCCTCTCAACAGTGGTGCCTCTGCCAACCACACATTCGTGAGCACCGTGAATTTGAGCGTTGCTGGCACCTATCCATTGAAGGCTTGGGTGGGCCTCGCTGGCGATGGCAACCGCTACAATGACACCCTCACGCAAAGCACGACCATCGTGCCGGGAGTTTTGATGACATTGCCCCTGACACAAAACTTTGAAAGCCTCACGGTCTGTCCCACGACAGCCGACTGCGGCACGACAAGCTGCACACTCAATAGTGGCTGGGTCAACAATGCCAATGGCACGATCGACGACATCGATTTTCGCGTGAGCTCGGGTGCGACCCCATCGACAACGACAGGTCCTGATGTCGATCACACCTTGGGTTCCGCCACAGGAAAATACGCCTACCTGGAAGCGTCGGCCTGCTTCGGTGCCACCGCGGAATTGGTCTCGCCCTGCCTTAACCTCAATGGTACGACAGCTCCACAGCTTGTCTTTTGGTACCACATGTATGGTGCCGACATGGGCGAACTGCACGTGGATGTTTCCTCCAATGGATCTTGGACGCTCGATGTCATGACGCCAATCACTGGCGACCAAGGCAATCAATGGCGCCAAGCTACAGTGAACCTGGTTCCCTATATTGGTACGACGATCAACGTGCGTTTCCGTGGCATCACGGGAGCAGAATTTACGAGCGACATCGCACTGGACGATATCGGGCTGCTAGAGGCCAATGCAGCACCAGTGCCTGCATTTATTGGCTCACCTACAACCACGTGCCCTGGACGCACAGTGACCTTCACCGACCAAAGTATCAACAGTCCCAATGCCTGGGCATGGACGATTGCACCCAACACGTTCACCTATGTCGGCGGCACAAGCGCGACATCACAACACCCGCAGGTGCAGTTCAGTGCTGCCAGTCTGTACACGGTGACCTTGGTCGCGACCAATTCATTTGGCAGCCAGACGGTGACCCAAACGAATTATATCAACATCAGCAGTGGTGCCTTGGCGCCTATTGTGGAGCCTTTCCAAGGGCCTTTTACACCAACTGGCTGGACCATCGCCTCAGCAGGCGGAGCCTATACATGGGCACAATCGGCGAGCATCATCGGCACGACCGGTACACCTACCGTGGCGGCCTATGTCGAAAACTACAACTACAACAACCCTGGTGCTGAGGACAAACTGATCACCTTCCCGATCGACCTCACCGGGCAGACCGTCGCTTCTTTGACCTTCGATGTCGCCTATGCGCGCTACAGTTCCACGCTGTTTGACGGATTGCGCGTCGATGTGAGCACCGATTGTGGCGCGACTTGGCCCAATGCTGTGTACAACAAAAGCGACTCGATCTTGGCGACCATCGAAGATCAGGCTGGAAGTTGGTTCCCTGACTCCATGAGCCAATGGCGCAATGAGTTCGTCGATTTGACTGCTTTTGCAGGTCAGCGCATCGTCATCCGGTTTGTAAACGTCAACGGTTATGGCAACAACCTCTTTGTGGACAATGTAAATGTCACAGGCTTGATCAGTGTGGCCAATAGCTACAATCCGATCGGCTTGCAAGTCTGGCCCAATCCTGCCAATGGCCTCTTCAACGTCGCCATCGGCCAATTGCCCGATGGCCCCGCGCATATCCAAGTCTATGATTTGGCAGGCCGCAAGGTGAGCCACACGGTGCTGCAAAGCACGGGCGGCAACTGGCAAGGGCAGGTCGATCTGCGTGCGATTCCCAAGGGTGTCTATTACCTGCGAGTGGAGGCCGACGGTTACCGTGGCGTCCACAAGATTGTGATCCAATAGGCATCACGACTGCGCACCCAATGAAAACCCCCGCCTGACTCGATCAGGCGGGGGTTTTGCTTTTCCGATAGGCTACTTCTATCAGCTGTTATCTTCCTTGTTTTTCATTGCGCTTCCCCAAAACTCCCGTGCGATGGATGCAGGCAGATCGAAAATTTATCTTTGCCGAGACGGGATTCAGTCGTCGGCTCCAGGAATCTCAGATGAGAAACCGATGCCATTCCCTTTTCTTTTCACGCGATAGACCGCCTTGCCCTCGGCGATGAGTTCGCCAGTGGATTCATGGTAGGCCTTCATGCGGGTCACAATGATGGCGCTGCCACTGCGCACGATTTCACCCTCGGCGATCACATGGTCGGGCTTGGCCGGTTCCAAGTAATCGACTCTGATGTCTATGGAGGAAATCATGTCGTCGGGCCCTGTGAGTGTGGTGATGGCAGCTGCACCGCCCGCTGAGTCGAGCAGACAGGCGATGATGCCCCCATGCATGCGCTGTGATCGCGGGTCGCCCTCCAATTCTGGTCGATAGGGCAAATACAGCTGTGCCCAACCCGGTTTCACATCCCGCAAGGTGATGCCCAAAAATCGATGTACAGGGATCATCTCGTCGATCACTTGGATCATGACCTTTTTCAACGCGTCTTCCATTGCGGCAAAGGTTGGAAAGTTTGCGCTGAGTGGCAATATAAAAGCACCGCGACCAGCTTGAAAAAGATCAATGCTGTCGCTTGGCCCCATTGCCATTGCTTTCTTTGCCAGTGTCTTTGGGTACCTGGATGTGAAACATCAGCATGTAGAAGGCCAAGACGTCGTCGCATGCCCGCACTGAGATGCGTTCGTCGGTATTGTGGATGCGGCTCGCCTCGTCTTTGTGAATGCAAAAGGGTGAGAAACGAAACAGGTTCTTGCTCAGCTTCAAGAAGTGCTTGCTGTCGGTCCCTGCGGGCATGAGGGCTGGCGAAACGATCGCGTTTGGATATACCCCAAGGATGGCGGATTTGATGCAGGCAAATTCGGGTCCGGTATGACTCGTGACAGGCGAGGCCTCGGTGGCATCGGGCAATAGCGTGACTAGCACGCGGGGATCATGGATCATTTCATGGATGTGGGCCATCACGTGTGCAATGCTGTCGCCAGGCATCGTGCGCACATTCAGATTCACCTTGGCTTCCTTGGGCAAGACATTGTTTTTGACGCCGCCTGTGATGATCGTGGGCGAAATCTTGGTGCGAATGATGGCATCTGTGCGGGAATCCTTGGCCAATGCCTTCAATATCAACCGCCTGAACAGGCCCACATTGCTCATCGCTAATTGTGTCTTTTTGTCCATGAGCGGAGCGGCATTGATCAAGCTCTGGATGACCAGCGGCAAGAGATGCTCCTCCATTGGATTTTTTTGGAGGCGGTCTAGGGCGACTGCCAGTGTGCCGATCACCGATTCCAAGGGTGGCGCGGCAGAATGCCCACCGTCTCCCAATACTTTCAGCTCGATATTGGCGTGGCCTTTCTCTGCGAGTCCCACCAAGGCGACGGGCGGGTCGGTCTCTGAAAAGGCACCCAAGATCAAACTGAGGCCCTCGTCGAGCACCCACCCGAGGTGCACACCGCGCGCCTCCAAATGGTCGGCGATCTTGGCGGCTCCTTGGTTGCCGCCGACCTCTTCATCATGCCCAAAGGCAAGGTAGATCGTGCCTTGTGGCTCAAAACCAGCCGCCAAGAGACGCTCTGCCGCCTCCATCAAACACACAATCAAGCTTTTGGTATCCAGCGCCCCTCGTCCCCAGATATAGCCATCTGCGATGTCGCCAGAAAATGGAGGGTGCGTCCAGCCCGTACCATCTTCGGTTTCCACGGGTACGACGTCCTGATGTGCGTAATACATCACGGGGGGTTTGCTGCTGTCGCTCCCCTCCCACTTGTAAAGCAACGAGTGCCCCCCGATGATCTGCAGCCCCATGTGAGCATGCACGAGTGGAAAGCTGCGACGCATCATGCTGTGCAGATCGGTGAATGATTGCCAATCAGTCTTATTGGTGTCTGCATGCGACACCGTTGGGAAACGGATCATGGCCGCTATCTTCTGAGACAGCGTCAAGTCTGCCTGTGCCTCGAGATGGCTGGGGAGGCAGATTGCAAACCATCCTAACAAAAATATATGGGTGGACCAGCGTTTAGCCCTCGACATGGTAGGATTCGAGTTCCAAGGCGACATCGCCGCGCTCGTATTTCACCAAGCCTACCCCTTTTGCAAAGTACTGATATTGGGTCTCGACGCGCATGTTTTCTTCCTCGACATGGTAGGTCTCGATACGCACTTTCATGCAATTGCTGAATTTACCAGCAGGCACCTCACAGTCAAGGCTGTTCTCGTGGGTATAGACGACAAAAAAATCGCCTTCTTTCCAAATCGCATACAAGACATCGCCCGGTTGGCTATCGTTGTTGTAGAGCAACTGGAAACTGCGCAAACTCTCTGGATCGACCGCATGCAATTCCTTTTCATTGCCAGCACTCACCGAATAAATCTGGGATTTTTCTTTGCGGAAGAAGGCTGTGTCGAGCGCTTCATTGTATTTTGAGCCGATATGGTCGGGATTCACCAAGTAGTAATAGTCGAGTCCATTCACCTCGACCTTGTACACACTCAGGTGGTAGGTCGGTTTCTCGACGTTGCTGGAGCGAAAGGTATAGGAATTGCCTTCGTGAAGGGGAAAGTAGTCTTCTGAGAGGGCTGGAGCAGATGCGCTATTGGCGGGAAAATGCTTACGGCGACCATTGGTGGCCTCGTAATACTCGACCTCCGATTTTTGACCGTTCGTTTTGTCAAATGCAACGGCATACAAAAACCCGCGCGAAGCATGCATGGCAAGGGTCGCCATGGCCACAGCCATTTCTTCCCAATCTTGTTCCCCAGCGAGCGCATCGATGTCCAGCAACATCACGCCTGCACTGCGGTAGCTATCTTGCAAGCCCATGGCATCTGCGCCCATGGCTTCAGATTGGTTTTCAAACATGGCCCGTTCCAAGGCTGCTTGATCCTTGAATTGAAAAATTCCCTTATATGTCTGCCGGAAGCCCATGCGAATCTCTTTTTGAAACAAATTTTACCGTTTCCAACAACACGCAGAAACTCGAAGCTAAATTGCGGCATTCAGGGCAAAGGTGCAAGCCATTTGCAAAAACCGCCTTCAAATTTGGATCAAACATCGCGCATTTTCAGGAATTGCCGTTTGATCTGCACATCAGATGGGCCAATTCGCATCGCAAATGCACACTGCGCATCACATTTCAGAAGCCCACTTAGAGTCCAGAAAAAGGTCTAAACGCCGATTGAAGCCATTCTAGCATCCTCTTTGCCAAGAAATAGGGGCTAGGCAAATGTCGTGGGTCTCACTCAAAAGGCGAAAGGAAGGCACAAAAAAGTTTATCTTTACATTGTTCCAAATTTTCTGAAATCTTATCCCTACCGGACCATGAATCATACATTTAGAAAATTCGCATCCTTCCTTCTGCTCTGCCTGGGCATGATCACTGGGACAGCGATGCACCCTACCCCATCCAATCCAGATTATTATGTGCTGGGAAACAGCGGTGGCGTCTATAAGAACAATGTCAAGATCGACAGTGGCTATGAAGGGCTATCGATGACCGCCGTGGGCAAGGATTATTATATTTTGGGGAATGGTGGTGGTGTTTATAAGAACAATGTCAAAATCGCCTCGGGCTACGAGGGTGTCGATATCGCCGCCGATGCGACCGGCTGGTATGTGCTTGGCCAAAGCGGCGGCGTTTATAAAAATGACCAAAAAATCGATTCCGATTATGAAGGTCTGGCCATCGATGCTTACGGTGGCCACTACTACGTATTGACCGTGAATGGCAATGTCTATAAAGACGGCCAAAAAATCGACAGTGGCTATGAGGCCATTGATATAGCTGCCGACGCGACTGGTTATTATGTTTTGGGCAAGAGTGGTGGTGTCTATCACAACAACCAAAAAATCGACGACGGGTATGATGCCGTGGCCATCGATGCTGCTGGCGGCCATTATTTCATTCTCGGCACGAGCGGTGGCGTGTATCGTGACAATGTCAAGATCGACAGTGGTTACGAAGCCCACGACATCGCTGTCGCTGCAGAATAGCGGTCAGCTACCCTCCAACGCGCTGCGTACCATGCCTTGCAGTCGTGCTGCGTGTGCTTGCCACCAAACTAAGATCGCCACATCTGCCGCTGCCCAAGACAAGTCTGCCATCTCCTCAGGTAGGCACCACTGCGCCTGGGCATGCTCACACAGGAATAGCTGCCCTCCTTTACACACACAAACAAAAGGCGTCAGCTCCAGCCATTCACCAGGCTTATAGGGATACAGTGTGCTAGGGCCGTGCGCCACTATCTGGATCTCCAAACTCAGTTCCTCTTTGATTTCCCGCACAATGCATTCCTGGGCAGTCTCGTCGGGTTCGATCTTGCCGCCAGGGAATTCCCATTCTCCGGGAAAGGACATTTGCGGCCCACGCTGGGTGCAAAGGACGCGGATCCCGTCGCAAATGATCGCACATGTAACGCGTAGCGGCATGCCGCAAGATACATAGGAATCATGCCATCAAAATGCCTGCACACGCAGGCCCCCAAAAAATGAAAGCCGACCCCATGTTAGGATCGGCTTTCATTCAATCTTGTAGGCAGGCGTGACAGCCCGACCAACGTCAGTCTTGTTTCACGATCCGCAAGGTCTCTTGACCGGTCGCGGAGGTCATCTTCAAGAGATATACGCCGTTTTGAAAGCGGCTCAGATCGACAGTTGCCGTCGCTGATCCCGTTTCATTTTGCAGGAGCAAGCGCTTGCCTGCGACATCATAGACCTCCAATTGGACTTGGTCAAGCACGCTGCCAAAGTCCACATGAATGCGGCCATTGGTAGGGTTAGGAAACAACGCAATGCGTGTCGTCAGGCCATTCACCAGACCGACCACGCCTGTGCATGCAGAAGTGTCTGAGCAGTTGCCGTCGGAGACAATGACGCCGAAGCTCCCGCTGACCGACGGGGTATAGGACTGCGATGTCGCGCCTTGAATCGGCGCGCCTGTACCACAATCGATCCATTGGTAGGTCGCCGCATTGGCGCTGGCAGTAATGGTACCGCCGTTGACGGTGGTCGAAGTATTGATGGAGGGCAGCACGTTAAGCACGGTCGTGACCACAGAGTCGCAACCGCCACCATTGGTGAGGACGTCGCTATAGGTGCCTGTGGTGGTGTATGTGTTGTTGCCGACGGTGACAGACGCGCCATCGCAGATGGTGAATGCCTGGGTACTGGAGTCATCTGCCGTCACTGTCACGGTAAACGAGCAGGAGCTCGCATTGCCGTAGATATCGAGGGCTTGGTAGGTGACTGTGTTTACACCGACAGGGAAGCTGGCACCGCTAGTGTCGCCTGCGATCAGCGATACCAATACGCCAGCGCAAACGTCGGTAGCAGCGGTAGGCGTGTAAGTCACAACCGTGCTGCAAGTGCCTGGATCATTGCTGGCAACGATATTGCCAGAGCAGACGATGGTCGGTGGTGTCTGGTCTTGCACTGTGACTGTAAAGGAACACGAGTCATTGCTGCCCGCACCATCGGTCGCTGCAAAGGTCATGGTAGTGGTGCCCACAGGGAAGGATGAGCCACTTGCGAGGCCCTGGATCATGGTTGTGGTCACTGGACCCACGCCGCCATAGGTGATGAGCACGCGACCATTGCCAGTCTGGAAGCCAGCCGTATTGACTTGGTTGGTGCCAATATTGATGGAGCCGCCGCCGCCGCCGCCAGTGAAGGGTTGGTTGCCACTGGTCGCGCCGCCTGAGTAGCCGCCACCGCCGCCGCCATTGCCGCCTGTGAACCAACCTGCCCCGCCGCCGCCATAGCCGCCGCCATCGACATTGTTCCCAGTGCCGCCAATGCCGCCATTGAGGTAGGATTTACCATTGTTATTTGCAAGGCCTGTGCCAGCGATACCGTTGGTCAGGAATCCGCCGCCACCGCCGCCTGAGCCGCCGCTTGCGCCACCGCCATTGCCATTCACGCCACCAGCAACGACGCCATTTCCGCTTGCCGTGCCAGAGGTGGTGATCGAAGCATCCACACCGTTGCGGTTGTTGCCACACTGCGTGATATTGTTGCTCGCACCGCCACCACCACCGGCAGCGAGCAGACATACATTGCCAGCACGCACAACGAAGGTGCCACCACCACCGCCTGCATCGGAACCGTTGGTAAAGCCTTGCTGGCCTACCATGATGCTCAATACCTCGCCTGGTGTCACTGCAAAATCACCTTGCATGCGTGCACCAAGGCCGCCTGTAGCAGCACATGTCACTGTGACGGAGCCGCCTTGGGCGCCGCTGCCGTCAATGTAGAGAGAGGTCACGCCAGGGGGTACTGTAAACGACGCCAACGAACCTGTGTAGTTGATGGTTGTCGTCACTGGGAGGATGGTACAGGTATTGGTATCATTGGGTGCTGCATAGGTCACAATGGCTGAGCACACGCCAGTATCGGCCAACTGGACGATATTCGACGGGCAGGTGACCGACACACAATTTTGACCATAACCTTTGGCAGTCACCAAAAGCAAAACAAGAAGCACAATTGTTTGGAGTCGATTTAGAATCATAAGATTTTAGAGATGAATAAAGTTGGATAAGCAAAATTAAATTGACCAGACCTCATGCCTTGTCAGAGACGAAAGCTGCTCGAGAGCCTGTAAAGCCGCAATATGGCCTATTTTTGCGGATCGACGTATCCTCAGCGGCAACATTTTCCGAAAATACTTGAGACAACAATACAAAAGATGCGATCTCCGAATAGCAGATCACATCTTTTACAAAAAGGGAGGAGGACAATTTAGCTGTCTTGGCCGATCTCTTCGTTGGCACTTGCCGATTCCTTGTGCACGTGGCTGCAGCCAGGGAAAGGGCAAGCCAAGTCCAAGCCGCGTGGTGGGCGTGGGTGATGCGCGGCATTGTCGAGGGTGCTCAATCCCTTGTGCCAAAACATGCATTCCCACTGATAGGCATCGGTTGGGTCACTGCATACCATGAACTTGAAGTAGTGGTAATGCGGCTGATTGCGGGAGAGATCGTTGAGCTTATCATAAAGACGCACATCATCACGGCCTATGTAGGCCGGTGCGCCCATATTGGTGCGGTAAAGGATGTAAATCCCGGGTGCAAATGGCACTTTGGCGGTGGCCAATCGCGCCAATGGAACCTTGACAGGACTAAGCAAATGAGGTTTCATAGAACATTGTGTTGGAGTAAATAGAAAAATGATCCGGAAAATAAGTGTACAAAACGCTGTCGTTTCGAGCTTGTGTGTGGGCCTGCACTTAGGGGCGAAGCAAACCAACACCAGCTTTGGAAAGTCAAGTTAGGAAAATATCCGAGATTCGCAACAAATTTAATTTATAGTGATTCCGTGTAAATCAACGATTTGTATCAAATATTTAGGAAGATAAATGAATATCTGTCAATAGAGGTTGCGGCCATGTCTATACAGCTACCTAGCCAAAACCTCATTTTTCAAACTCAGGCACGATACAACGCCTTCTCGGCAAGTTCGGGGTCACCAGCCTGTATTCTGCTCAATATTAGTATGCAATAACAGCAGGTCCTGCGCAAAAATTGTTTAAGCGACGCAAGGGAGAAATCCGCCTTGGTGGTCATGGCTGCATGCGATCGACAAACCGCCATAGTGTACAAGGTGAGGTCGCTGTAGTGGTTCAATACCCTTCATACATGTACCGCATCACTTGTTGGATGCCGCGGCTCACCTCTACCAGCACTGCATTCTTGGGGTATTGCTGCGCCAGGGCTGCAATCGATGCCTGCGTGGCCCCTTTGCCTTTGAGCCGCACCATTTCCCTGATCAGGTTGGTGAGTAGGTTGCTCGACACCGAGGCCTTTTTTGAAAATGCCAGCGCTGTCGATTGTGTGAGTACCGACCAATACAACTCTGGAAAGCGCTTGCGCAAAACATCTGACCAAGACGTAATGCTACTCAAGGCCATGCTCGACAGGTATCTTTCCAAGCCATCTATATCCTGATCTAGCTGGAATAAGCCTACGATTTTCTCTTGTTCAAGGTCCTTACGCGCATCCATGTCCTGAATGAGCCTGCCACGCTCTGCGACCCAGCGTTCACGCCCAGCAATGTCTGCGATATGCTTGAGTGCGACACGATCGGTCTTGTAACCCAATCGGTAGATGCGCAATGCCAGCTCGACTCGGCCATCGATATCCCCAGCCTCGGCCAAGAGTTCATCGACCAAATTGGCCCAATGTCCCAGCCTGGACGGATGGTTTTGATTCAAACTGAGTCCCTTCTGAGCGACCTTGATCGCTTTGGTCAGCTGCCCTTGCTTGCGGGCCTCATCGATTTCGAGCGCGAGGAAATATCGGGCGTTGGCATGTTTTTTGGCGAATTCTTGTGCCGATGCATCACCGAGCACGCGGCGCACCATTTCTAAGTGGGCCTGCGTCACCAACGGAAAGTCGTCGTGGTAATGGGTAAATAGCTTCTCAACGGTCTCGAACTCGCCCCCTTTTGTACACACGCGCGACAGCAATCGCAAGTAGGCACTGTTACGGTATCCGCCCTGTTGCATAGCAAGCGCCCTTAGAAAGACATCGATGCGCTCTGCCTCTGGCAAAGCCTCCGTCCCGATGCGATCGATCGTATCGATGCTCACTTTGAGGATGCGCTTTGTATCGGCATCGATCGCGTGGGGCGAGTCGGTGACATCGACCATGGCCTGGATCACGCTCTTGGCGGCAGCGAATGCAAGTTCGTAGGACTGTGCATCGATCAAGCGCCCACTTTCCATGGCCCACTCGTCGAGCCGCTTGATGAGCACAGCCATAGAGCCCTTGTTCACGCGGCCACTCTTGCCGACAGCAGCCTTGATCGTTTCGGCGATGCGTTTTTCCAAATCGGCCGGGGTCGCAGCTGGCAGTAAGTCTGAAAAATGCGCTTTAAGGCGCACCTCGATATTCTTGTCGAGCTTGCACTCCTGCAAGAGGAAGGCCACGAGTTCCTCGTGCGGCACGCGGGCGATGATGTCAGCGGCGGTCTTGGGTGGCTTGGGTGGCTTGATAGCCTTGATTTTGGGAGCCTTTTTCAAAGGCGCATCGTCCAATTGGGGTCGGCCAACACCTTTGCCTGGGACTTTTTCCTTGGCCACCTTGCCCGATTTGGTCGTGATGCCTTCTTTGAACTGGCCAGCCTCCATCGCAAATACAACGGCGATGGCGTGTCTGCACAGGCTATCGCCCGCTTGTCCACAAGCGCATTGCGTCCCTACAACTACATCGTTGGTGATTTGCAACTCTGGATGCCATGTGCCGTCAGCATCTTGCACGACGGCTTCCAAGCGGCCCTTGCCCAGGTTTCGTATCGCCTCTACTTGGCCGCGCTCGTAAAGACCGAGTCCACGCTCCAGTGGCTCCGGCCGCACGTGTTGTTCAAATTCGCTCAAGGGTATGCGCATGGCGGAAATTTCGGGAAATGTCTCCGTTTTGAGGTACCCTACTTTTCAACAGTCGATCGGGGAAGCATGCAATGAATGAGAGCGCCGCCTATCGGGAATCCCGATGGGCGGCGCTCTCATTTATTGGCTGCGCTTATTGCCGCACCAATTTCAAAGTCTTGCGCTGGCCAGCCATCCGCACTTCGAGGAAATAGACACCAGCAGTCAAGACAGGATCCACAAGCACTTGCCCCTCGGTCACATCATTTTGCTCCCAGAGCAAGCGACCTTGGAGGTCCGTAAGCGCCAGTTGCGCGGATACATTCCCCATGCCCGACAAGCGGATGATGAAGCTCGTGGAGAATGGATTGGGCGCGACACTGACACCTACAGGAAATGCCTCCCCGACAGCGATCACCAAATCGATGGTGAAAGTCTGTACATCGATGCAGCTGTTGTCGTCGGTGATGGTAACCGTATAGGTGCCCGCAGCCAAGCCGTTGATGTCTTGGGTCGTGGCTCCATTGCTCCATAGATAGCTCAGGCTGCCTGTGCCGCCCGAGGCTGTAAGGTCGATGCTCCCATTGTTGCTTCCAGTGTCATCTGTCGATGTGCCACTGGCCACGATGGCGGCTGGCTCATTGAGGGTTACAGAGTCAGATGCCACACAACCGTTTTGGTCGGTGACGATGACGGCGTAGGTCCCCGAGGCAATCCCAGTAAGGTCCTCCAAAGAACTGCCATTGCTCCACGCGTAGGTATATACAGGCGTGCCACCGGTGGGTGTGAGGTCTATGCTACCCGAGCTATCGCCCGCGCAAGCGGGTGCGTAGGACTGGATCGAAGGGATCAAGGGTGCTGGGTCGGCGACCAGAACGCTGTCAACATGGCTGCAGCCAGTGCCATCGGTGACCGTGACACCATAGGTGCCTGCTGGCAAAAGGCTGATCGTCGCGACGACATCGCCAGTGGACCATAGATAGGTGTAGTTGCCGGTGCCACCAGCAGGTGTCAGAAGGATAGCGCCATTGCTATCACCGGTACAAGAGGGCAGCAATACGCTGTCGGCAATAGAGATGGCTGTTGGCTCCAGCACCGATGTGCTACTTACCGTCGTGCAGTTATTGGCGTCTGATACGGTTACCGAATAGCTGCCAGCAGTGAGGCCGGTGATGTTTTGGGCCGTGCTGCCAGTGGACCAAATGCATGTATAACCTGCAATTCCACCAGCGATGTTGTTGGTGACACCGCCGTCGGCAAAACCATTGCAGCTTGCGTCGGTGGGCAGCAGAATAGAGGTGAGCAGCGTCGGCTCAGTGACGACGATCGAGGTCGCGGTGGAACAAGGTGTCTGATCTGTAACAGTGACGACATAGGTGCCTGCCGTCAAGGCTGTGACATCTTGGGTGGTAGCGCCATTGCTCCAGAGATATGAATAGCCGGGATTGCCACCCGTTGCACTCAGGTCGATGGCACCATTGTTGCCGCCATTGCAGCTAGGATTGGTCACCACCGTGCTCGTCGCAGGCCCCGTGCCTGTGCCGATGGTAATGTTGTCCCATACCCCCACCGAGGAATTGAAATTGTAGAGGCTCACACGGCTGACGTTGTTGACGGTAGAGGACCTAAATGGAAATGCTGTCGAGACCAATACCCCGTTGATCCAGATGTCAAATGTATGCGCGGTAAAATTGACGTTGCGCATCTCGATATGGTACCATGCGTTGGGAGGGCAAGTATAAATATATGTGCTAGACGAGACAAACCGGATATTGGTGCCGCCTTGCCAGTAACAAAACATGATGCAGTTGTTGGCGGTGAGGCTAGCGTCGCCGGCCACCATGTAATTGGAGGCACCTGTCCCTGTCGGATAGACGTCCCAGCTCATAAAACTCGGCGTAGAGGCGGCAAATGTGGTATTGAATCCCGTGAGGTGGCTACTCGTGCCTCCCGTTCCTTCCAGGCGATAGAGGCCAGAATAGGGGTTGGTGGTCGTGACAGCGCCCGAGGTGAGACCCGCGCCGATGGTCCAGGTGGGCGAATAGGATCCCGACTCAAAACCGTCGTACAATGCCGCCCCGCATTGGGCGTCGGCATGAAAGGCAAGCAAGCAGAGTACACAAAAGGTGAGTAGTAGTTTTCTCATAAGTTGATGAAGAGATGAATTGCGAATAGACAAATCGATTGATCTGTAAGCCAAGATAGGAAAAAAAATTCGGTTTGCAGCAGCGAAAGGTTGGTTTTTCAGAGGCCCAAGTCCTCCAAGACGACCTTGCAGATGCGCGCGTGCCGCTCGGGGAGGTAGGCTACGGTCATTTGGAAGCCAGGAGCAGTCATCTCTTGGGCGATGGAGAGACGGGTCTTTTTGTAAATTTCTTGCTTTTTAGAGAAGTCGTGGTTTTTGGCGGCTGAGTTCATGGAAGGTGGACGACAAGATATACATTATGCAGATAATCAGGAGATTGTAAAATTTGCAAAACAATCGTTGCAAGGGGATCGTGTTGCCGCTGGATTGGAGGTGTCCTACGCTCTAGATCCCTTCCCGCAAATTGTGCGGGACGCTTCGTTCGGGATGATTTAGGAGCTTGGTCATTCGATCAGAAGGTCCTGATTGTCGAGATGGTCACTACCAATGACAAGTGATGTATTATCCAGATAATCAGCAAGTTGAAAAAATGAATAAATTCGTTGTGAAGGGATCGTGTTGCTGCTGGGCAGGGAGTGTATCTGTGCTCAAGATCCCTCGGCTACGCTCTGGATGACCAAGTGGGTTTGTCATTCGATCAAAAGGCAAATCCCATTTGTGTCCACTCGGGGTGACAAAGGGGTTACTGTTTGAGAAACGAATAGTCATAATGGAACATCGCAAAGCATCGCTAGCACCTTCATCTACTCCCGCTTCCCCACCACCTCAAAAGCCTTCTGCAGCCTTTCCCCCTCGTCATCGACGAGTGTGATCGTGTGCATCCCTACTGAGGGGTTGAGCGCCATTTGGTGAAAGGTCTCGGTCGTGCCGATGAAGGCGCGGTCGAGGTGCCAGTGGATGGGTGCGGCTGTGTGGAGAAGAATAGATGATTCGATGGAGCTGATCTTCTCCCAATTGCTTATCTTTGTAGAAATTGCGATTAGAATGACTGAATTGCCAAATACTTTTGCTGAATTCTTTGCTGGGATAGGTTTGGTAAGGATGGGTCTTGAAAGGAACGGCTGGAAAATCCAATTTGCCAACGATATCGATCCTTCCAAACGTCGACAATACGAATTTCACTACAAAGATTCGCATTCCCACTTCCATTTGGGTGATATTCACGAATTGAATGCAGATTCAATACCCCCTGTAACTCTAGCTACGGCCTCGTTTCCGTGTACTGACCTTTCGTTGGCTGGAAAACGAGTTGGCTTAGGTGGTTCGAAGTGAATTTTATGATTTCCAAGTTCAGAATCTAGCAGAATAGCTTATTTGTATCGTTTCGACCTTTGTGAACTTAATCCTACTCCTTGCCGGATCGAAGAGAAAATCATGCCTTGGGGTTTGGTTGAAGTTCGAAACAATAAACAAGCAATACCGCGACGCTAGCAATTCGGCCACTTTAAATTCCTTTTCAGTCATTGAAATTGAACCTGAAACATCTGCTAAACCTTTTACCTCGACTCCCAGATGTTCCTTATTTTTCGTGAGGTAGAAGTCAAAGCCACAGCCAATCTGTGTCATGTCCTCAAGAACAAAACCTTGAAAAACGGGAAGGCTCGAATGATTCGTCTTGAAATACTCCTCGGCTGCCCGTCCTGTGATCAACCTTTTTGCAACCGATGTATCATTCGAGGGAATGTCGAATTTCTCCAGCAATATTCTAGCAGTAACATCGGGCACCACTAAGCTCTGAATCAGTTGGCTTAGCGAATTCAAACTCCAATTAGAATATTCGGTCATGTAACGCGTGCAATATTCCCGAGGAGTTGCCCGTTTCCTGCCTACCCTATCGTTCGCGAAAAATGGGTCAAATTCATCACGATAGCTCTTGATCGAAAGAGGGCGAATACCAATCGCAAGGCCAAGCGTATTGTACGCTTGAATGAAGCCATCAAAACCCAGAGCGTCGAGCCCTGATTTGCTAAATCTCGAAAGGAAGTAACCAACTATGATTGCTTTTGAACGTAATTCCTGATTGATCGGTTTATGTCCCATAGGTATCCAGAAAATATGCGAATTCTCATTGCTGCAAATTAGACCGCTTTGTGCTATCTTGCAATAGCCATTGGGTGCCTTGCCAGTTGTCAAATTCAAAACTTGATGCAGATAAAGATGGGTATGAATAGTGTTGATCCTAGACAGCTTTTTGAAACTTGGTTTTCCAACCTCCGAAAGGTAGGGTCTGACAGGTGGCCGACAAGGGGAACGATCTCAACTACTTTGGTGGTGCTAGATCGTCTCATTGAAGACTTCGATCTTAATTTTCACTCTCACATTTGTAGAGGCGGAGTACAAATGAAAGGCGTTTCGCATAAAAAGGTTGTTTCTATCTTGAAAAGATGTGGGTCGAATAAATTCGTCGCAAGCGAAGGAGGACGAACAAATAGAAGCGGGCAGGGAGATTTGCGCCCACTTTTTGATGCATGGCAGGCGGTAGATTGGACCCTCATTTCAGAATCTGAACGAAATAGTCTCCTGAGGGAGCTGCAAAGTTTTCTCGTCGCTCGAATCGGGGACTTCCACAATCGCCAAAGGATAAAATTAGTTTTTACATTACAGACCCCAACAAGATCAATTATTAGGAATTTGGTAGAAGTAGCATCTATTTCTGGAAAATCGGGTGCCGTTGCCCAGCATCTGGTGGGTGCGAAATTGCAATTGCGCTTTCCAACCGAATCGATTTCCAATGAAGGAACCACCTCAGCAGACCTTCAAACCAAACGCCATCGAGATTTTCAGGTCGGGGAGACCGTCTTTCATGTCACAATGGCACCGCAGTCTGCAGTATTCTTAAAATGCAATGAGAATCTCAAAGAAGGGTTATTGGTGTATCTCATTGTGCCACAGGACAAGCTTGAAGCAGCACGCGCATACGCGATGGAATTTTGTAAGGGTCAAGTTGCCGTTGAAGCACTAGAATCATTCGTCGCCCAGAATTTGGATGAAATAGGAGCATTCCGTGTAAAGGGCTTTTTGAATAGTCTTGGTGAATTAATCCAATTGTACAATTACAGAGTGGCTGAAGTTGAACTCGACAAATCTATCATGATTGACTTACCAGAATCCATGAGGGACAACAGGTACTAGTAAATTGCAATCCCTCACTCCCGCTTCCCCACCACCTCAAACCCCTTCTGCAGCCGTTCCCCCTCGTCATCGACGAGTGTGATCGTGTGCATCCCTACCGAGGGGTTCAGCGCCATTTGGTGAAAGGTCTCCGTGGTGCCGATAAATGCGCGGTCCAGGTGCCAGTGGATTTTGCTGCTTTGCCTGCGGTGCGCGGCTTCAAAGACCACGCTGCTCACGTTGCCGCTGAGGTCGATGGGCACATAGACCTTGCTGCTTGTGCGGGGATAGACAAATTCCATGTTGGTGCTGTTGGCTTCGGCCTCGGCGGCTTCTTTGCAGTCGGCGCGCCAGGGGGGCAGGGGCAGGTAGTCGGCGTGCTTGCGGCGGTACCACTCCTCCTCGCTCGGCGCGAGGATAAACCATGGCTTGTGGACCATGTTGCCGGGGGATTCGCAGTCGCTGTGCACGCGAAATTGCCCCGTCGGGTCCAGGTGGATCATCTTGTGGTAGGGGCAAGGCTCAGTGTTCACGCCGCGTGCTGGCACGCGCATGAGCATGAGCTCGTCACACGTTTCGCTGGCGCGGTGGCCGCTTTGCTTGCAGACGGTAATCTCCTCCTCGTCGTCAAAGGGTTCGTCAAACCAGACATTGGGGGTGTGGATCATGTTGAAGAGGTCGAAGAGAATGGGTGCAGCGGCGTAGAGGCCGATGAGGCCGGGGCGACCCTCGCCATCAGCATTGCCGGCCCAGACGGCGACGACGTGCGTGGGCGTGACGCCGACGGCCCAGGCGTCGCGGTAGCCGTAGCTCGTGCCCGTCTTCCAAGCCACCCGCCGCGAACTGCTGAAATTCATCCATTCGCTCTCGCCCTCAGGGCGGGCGAGTTCGAGCAGGGCATCGAGGGTTTTGTAGCAAGCCGCCGCGCCCAGGGGCGACTCGTCGGTGAGGACGGGTTTGTAATTTTGCTGCTGGGTGATGGAATGGGCCATGACGTAGTTGGGCGCATGAAAGCCGCCTTGGACATAGTGGCCGTTGAAACGATGGTAATCATTCACAGTGCGGGCCATGCTGGCATACATGCCGGCAAGGTCCCAAAGTGTGGCCTCGGCCCCGCCGAGGATCAGCGAAAGGCCATAGTCATCGGCTGAGCGGTCGAGCGTGGTCATGCCCAGGGATTGCAAGCGCAGCAGGAATTTCTGATGCCCATAGTCGCTCAGCATCCTGATCGCGGGGATGTTCAGCGAACGTGCAAGCGCCATCTTGGCGGGCACGGCGCCGTCAAAGGTGCGGTTGTAATTTTGCGGATTGTAGGCACCGTAATAGGTAGGAATGTCGGGCACGAGGGTATTGGGGAGCAGCTCGCCGTCGTCGAGCATGGAAGCATAGAGAAAAGGCTTCAAAATGCTGCCTGTGCTGCGCCTTGCACGGATCACATCGACCTCATGCCCGCTCGTGCTGTCGCTCGGGCGCGTATTGCCCACGTAGGCGACCACATCGCCCGACTCGACCTCAATCACGATGGCGGCGGCATTGTGGACACTGTTTTCCAAAAGGCGGCGTTGGTGCGCTTGCAGGATGTGGCTCGCGCGCTCCTGCATGTGCATGTCGAGGGTGCTGCGCATGCGCTGCCCGCTGCCGGCCTCCGCAAGGCTGCGGTCGAGCAGGTGGGGTGCAAAGTCTGGCAATGGATGTGGCCGATCGGGGAGAGGCTCCTCCATGGCGAGCAGACAGGTCACAGAGTCGATCATGGCATCTTCCCACATGCGCTTGAGCAGGCGGTCACGCTTGGCTTTGAGAGCGCTGCGGTTGCGACCGGGATGGATGAGTGCAGGTGCATTGGGCAAGACAGCCAGAGTGGCACTTTCGGCCCAGCTCAGCTTGTCGGGGCCGCGCCCAAAGTAGCGCCATGCCGCTGCGTCGAGGCCCACGACATTGCCCCCAAAAGGTGCATTGCTGGCATACATCGCAAGGATTTCCTGTTTGGAATAGCGCATTTCTACGCGCAGGGCCATCACGGCCTCGACGGCCTTTTGCCAGAGGCTGCGGCGCTGACCTTTGCGGCTCATGCGCAGCACCTGCATGGTGAGGGTTGAGCCGCCGCTCACGAGGCGTCCGTTGGTGACATTCTGCCACATGGCCCGCCCGAGGGATGGGAGATCGACGCCGGGGTGGATGTAAAAGCGTCGATCCTCAAAGGTGGTAATACACTTGGCAAATTTCTCGGGGACGGTGTCGGATGCTGGAAAGCGCCATTGGCCATCGTCGGCGATGCGGGCGCCGAGCAGGTTGCCTGCGCGGTCTTCCAAGACCATGGAGAGCGGGTCATGGAAGAGCTGCTTGGGGATCAGGAAATAATGCCACCAAATCCCGAAGGTCACCAGCCACAGCAGGATCTTCCAGCGCGGCTTGAACAGCCATCGCCGCAAGGTGCCGAGGGCCGAGCGTCCTTTTTGGAGCATGCTTTTCAATGATTGGAAGAGGCGCACGGTAAATGGAATGCTTGCCGATGAATCGAACTTAAAATGAAATACAATTGGCCTGGAGGCTATACCCTTTGCGGGTCTCTGCGTTCTTTGCGGTTAAATTCCTTGGAATCAAACCGCAAAGGGGCGCTAATCAGGAAATGGATTACGAGTTCTCTGGCGTGACGACAGTCACCCATTTACCGGGGATTCTTGCGGAGATGGAATTGTCATACATCGCTTCTACATACACCGTTGGCAGGTAAAACTTACCGAGGTAACTGGCATTCAACAAAATCCGGAAGGTCTTCTCATTTTCCTCGCTCTTGCGGGTGGGGTAGGCCCAAGGATACCGCGCTTTTTGCCCTGGTGAACCCAAGTCAAAGTAGGTAAAGACCCTGTCGTCGCGGATGTCTTGGTAGTCGGGCTGCGCAATGGCCTTTTCGAAACCCGTGCCATCCATGCGTGTATTGTGAATTTCCCAACCCGAGGGGAAGATCTGCGTGAGCGCCAATTCGTCGAGGTCGCCCTTGGTGCCGGGATTCTTCATGGTAATCTCGGCTACAAAGTCAGTCCCCTGCTCCAGCGTCGTGGGGTCGAGCGGCGCACCTTGCATGTCAAAATAATTGACGGCCAGGCTCACATGATTTTGGCTGGCATCTTGGTCGCCCTTGGCGGGGATGCCCTCGGCGATCACCCTTGCAAAGAGGATGCCCGTGCCTTTGTTTTTGAGCTCGATGCTGCTTTGGGTACCATGGCCGATGGCGAGATCGATCTGCGCAATGGGCTTGGCACTGCTCCCATCCACCCAGTTGCCGCCGTTGATGCGGTAGGCATATTCCATCTTGCTGTTTTGGCCTTGGCTCAGGCCAGCATATTTGGCCATCGCGATGAGGCAGTAGCCGGTGGTCTGCGTGCTCATCCACTCGTCTTTGGAGAGGGCAGTGGAGACCTTTTTGCTCAGTTCGGCCCCGCGCACCCGATTGCCGATGATGCCGATGCATTCCAAAATGATGGCTTGGTCGCGGATGTCGTTGCCGTAGGTGAAGCATTGCTCTTGGTATTTGGGCACCGCGATCGCCAAGTCCTTGCTCAGGCGCACAGCCGTCTCGGGCTGCCCTGCAAGCTTGTAGGCAGCAGCCAAGCGCCACTGCGCGACATTGTCGAGGCCGGGGGTTTCCCGCAAGCGGTTCATCGCGCCCAGCTCTGGCGAGCCCGCCAAGGCCAGCAGGTACAAGCGGTCACCTTGGATCAATTGCCCTGCGCGGGCAGTGGCCGACCAATTTTTGGCCGCTTTTTTCTGAAAGGCTATCCACTTCGTGAGAAAGGTCTGCGAGACGCGGTAGCCCTTGTTTTTGGCTTCCACGATGAAATTTCCCGCGTAGTTGGTTCCCCATTCATCGACCTCACCCGTGCCCGGCCAGTAGGAAAGCCCGCCGCTCGCCTGCTGGAAGGTCTCCAGGCGATCCAGTCCCGCTCGGATGTTTTTGTCGATTTGCTGCTGCATGCCAGCGGGCATGTCGATCAAGTTGGAGACATAGAGCTGCGGAAAGACCGAGGATGTGGTCTGCTCCACGCAGCCATGTGGGTATTCCAGCAGATATTTCAGGCGCTTGCCGAGGTTGATCGGCGGAATCGTGCTGAGCTCCAAAGTGCCTTTGTTGGTGCCGACCATGCCGGGATAGGCCACGCTTTGGGTCCAGGCTTGATTGGCATCGACGGCTTTTTCGGTCACGTTCACGACCTTGGGATTGGGGTTGCGCACATCGATGTCGATGTGGTAGATGGCCACCTCGCTGCCGCTACGCGCGGTCACCTTGACCGTGCCCTTGCCGATGCGCTCCTTGACCGCGAGCTCAAAACTCACGAGTTCATCGCCAGGTCGGGCAAAGCTGAGCGATTTGGTCTTGGGGCCGTTGATGGTGAAGATGTCGCTGGCATCGAGGGTCACATTCACATCCTTCACATGATTTTCCATTGCAAACACCGTCACAGGCAGACGCAGCTCCTCGCCTGGACCGAGCACGCGGGGCAGTGTGCCCAATACCATGAGGGGTTTGCGCACCCTGCTCGATTTTTCAGATGAGCCGTATGCTGAGCCGTTGCGGGCCACGACCATCGTGCGCACGGCACCGACATAGTTGGGCATCATGAAGCTGTGCTTTTTGGTTTCGCCGGGCTTGAGGCTGAATGGCCCCATGAATTTCACCACAGGCCGAAAGCGGTTTTGCTTGCTGCCCTCCTTGGGGGCCATGCCGTCGTCACCACCGATGCCGAGCAATTTTGTGAGGTCGGCACCATAGGCGCCGATGACCTTGTCATACAAGTCCCAGGTCTTGACGTCGAGCGCCTCGCGGGCATAGAAGCTGGCCCAGGGATTGGGGGTCTCAAAACGCGTGAGATCCAGTAGGCCCTCATCGACCACAGCGACGGTATAGGTCATTGCCTGCCCAGTCGCTTCACTCACGCCTACATCGACGCGCTCCATGGGCGCGAGCACGTCGCCCACAATTATTTTGGGCTTCAATTCCGTCTTGGGGTCGGTGATCTCGATCGGGATCACGCCATACATACGCATGGGCAAGTCATTCACGGTTTGGGCATGGGGTTGGATGAGGCTCACGTGGGCGTAAATGTTGGGGGCCATCTCGGCGGTAGCCGGGAAGGTATAGGAGGCGGCATCCAAGCCATTGCTCTCGACCCAGTGGGTGCTGATGACCTTAGCACCCGATTCGAGGCTCACGAGTGCACGGCCGGCCTTGCCGGTAGGTATGGTCAGGGTTACATTCTCCCCGACCTTGTAGTTTTCCTTGTCGGCGCTGAATGTGAGCATCGTCGCGCCGCCAGGGTTGTCCTTCTGGGATCGCCCAGCCCAACCTGGCCAGTCGATATAGACGACTTGCCCCGTGCAGTGGCCACCCTCGTCACAGGCGCGCACCATGTAGCGGCCCCATGCGGGATACTTGACATTGAATTTCCAAGTGCCCTCGCCGTTGCGCACGCTGATCGTGTCTTTGCTCACCTGCTCTTGGTAAAATTTCTCGTTGTAGGTCGTCTCGCTATTGGCGGTTTGGTCCCACCACCATTTCCAATCGAGCTTGTACAAAGTCATCTCGACCTTGCGTTCGCCCTTGGGATTGCCATCGGCATCGACGGTGACGACCTGCACTTTGTGGTCGATGTCGGTGAGGATCATGCCGCGCGCCTTGTCGCCCTTGGGGATCTTGATGCCCACAAAGCGGTCATAAGGGTAATAGGGCAGACTAAAGCGGTCGGTGGAGAATGCGCCACCAGGCTCGAAGACTTTGGTCACGAAGTTGGCGTTGAGTTTTCCCGGCGCATTTCCACTGAGTGCGATTTTGAGGGGAATTTTGGCGATGCCATCCTCATCGACCTTGCCTTCAAAGATCGTCTGGCGCTCTGCGTCAAATTTGCGCACGGGGTCGTCAAATTCATAGTCTGCATACCGCTTGAAGCTGGTAGGCGTGGATGTGAGGGCGACACTTACGTCGGCAGCGAGGTTTTTGGCGATGGCGCCATGCAGCCATTGCACCTCTAGCTTGCCCTCCATGTTTTCCATTTCCTTGGAGAGAAATTCTTTGCCAAAGTCGATCTTGATCTTGAGGCGGTTGGGCATCACCGTCTCGATCTTGATCGTCTTGTCAAAGCTTGCGCCGCCGACATCGACCCGCAGATTGTAATTTCCGGTAGGGGCATTGTCTGCGGTGGCGGTTTGGTAGGTATAGACGCCATTGACATGGCTGGTCTTGATACTTTTGTTCACGAGCTGCCCGAGGGAGTTGGTCAGGGTGAATGTGACAGGGTGATCTGCGGGCAATGAGCTCAACTCATCCTCCAACATGAAGGTGCTGAAAATCGTGTCGCCGGGTCGCCAGACGCCGCGCTCGCCATAGATAAAGCCCTTCACGCCTTTGTAGTAGCGCTGCCCGCTGATGTCAAATTTGCTCAAGGAGAGTGCGTAGCCATCGCCCAGCTTCAGGTATCCCCGCTGATTGCCTTGCTTGGCCACGATCACAAAGGGCACGATATCGACATCTGCCGTGGCGATGCCCTCGCTATTGGTACTGAGGCGCTTGAGGACTTGGCGTTGGTAATCGTAGATCTCGATGTCCACGCCGCCGAGGGGCGCGGTGGTGTGCAAATCATTGACGGCGATCGTCATCGTGCCATCGGTGCCACGCTTGGCGATGATGCCGAGGTCGCTTGCGAGGATGTTGCGGCTTGCACCACGGCTTTCGTAGGTGTAGTAGGCCTTGTGGCAAGGATTGTCGCGGTTGTCCCAGGTATCGCCATAGTCGGTGTCGTCATAGTATTCCCAATAGCTGCTTTCATCGCCATTGTCGCTCCAAGCGCCTTCTTCTTCGGCAGGCTTCTTCTTCGATTCGGATTCCCCGGCAGCCTCGGCCTCTGCTTCACAAGTATAGATGGAGTGCTCCTTGCTAAAATTGACTGTGACGCGGTAGATGGCACCGGGCTCGGAATTGATGAGGCTGCCCAGGTCGATGATGTGACGGTTCCATTGGTGCAGGTTCAGGGACTTGTCGCCGTCGAGGCGCACGGTGCTGCGGTGCACGACCTTGCCTACGCGCTGCAATTCGCGGTCGCCCTCGAGGTCATTGACTTGGAGGAATTGGAGGATGTTGTTTTCATAGATCTTCATGATCTCGAGATCGACGGCCTTGAGGCTCACGGCCTCAAATGCAAAGGGGAGCTGTGCACCAGCGCGGGGCAGGATGTTGCCATTGCCAGCAATGCGCACCTCTGGCTTGAGTTCTTCAAATTGAATGTCGAAGGTCTTGCCTTCCTTGAGCTTGTGGCCGAGGATGTTTTGCACGCCCGGCGATACCGTAAGCGTGTGCTCGCCGGTGGTACGCACAGCGGGAAAGACCTTTACGTCATTGCCTTCGACGGTATAGCGCAGCCGCATGTCGCCGAGGCGGATGAGGCCATTGAGGTCTTGTGCCTTGCGGATTGGGTCGCTGAATGTGAGCACGACATATTGGTCGGGATCGTTGTAGGTTTTGTATTCCATTACCGCAAATTCGCCGAGGGCTGGAATGCGTACCTCCGTTTTGCCTTCCTTGTCGATGCCCAAGGCATCGCCATCCCAAGAGATGGTGACCATCGAGGCCGACCCGCCACGGCGCAGGCTATCCACCCTGAAGGTATGCTCGCGCCCATCAAGGCTATGCGACCACTTTACACGAAATTGGTCGTCGTCTTGCTCGGCCGTCAGCACTTTTTCGACAAGTTCTGGAAACTCATAGTCGGCCGTGGTGAGCGTGCCGTTGAGCGCTTGCCAGATGAGTTTTTGTTTGTCGAGGGTCTCGATGCCGAGCACGCTCACTTCAAAATTTTGCTGCTCGGTCTCAAATTGGAACGGGAATGTCTGCAATTTGTCTTCAAGGCCCGTGACAAATTTTCCCAATTCAAAGGTCGCTGTGTAAAATTGAGCGGTCGGCATGGGCTTGCTGGACTCAAATTGCAAGGTGCGGGCATCGATCCAAATGGCTTTGCCCTCTAGCTCAGGCTCAAACGTGAAGGGGTTCTCGCTGAGTGCAACGCCGATCTGATCGTCCTTGACGGCGTTCTCATTGAGTCGCACCTTGATCGTGGACTGTCGAGAGATCTTGCCTGTCGTGTAGGCCCCAATGTAGGGCGCAAAAGCTTCGTCAAATTTGTAATCGTGCGTCACTTGCTTCTTGCTGCAAGCGATCAGCAGTGTGAGACAAAGCACTGCGAGAAGTGTTTTGCTGAGGCTGGGAGGGTTAAAAATCTTCATGGGATTCGGTATTGGCAAATGAAAATCTTGCTATTCGAATATACTGCCTTTTGCAGCCTGAGGTTAGCTTTCAAGATAGTAAATATCGGACAATTTCTATTGCTTTTGAGCCAGTGATCGTCGTCATGAATGCGGATGATTATTTCGGGTAGATCGGCTGCAAGCGCGCGTAACGTCAATTTTTCAGACCTTGTACGCTACCGAGTCCTTTGAAAGCGAAGAGGATGACGAACTACCCCATTATCGATCATTCGTTCGCTTGCGTTTGTAGTTCAAATTCACCAACTTGCTGTCATGTCAGAGCACCAATCACCCGAAAAAAAGACGGCCGTCCAGATGAAGGAAGGCGAGGCCGAATCGACAGGCAAGCAGCTTCCAGCGCCTGCCTTTAACCTTACCGCACCGCCGATACAGCGCCAAGAAGCGCCAGGCATTGCACCGGCGACGACGGCTGCGCCCGTAGCCGATCCCGCGCAGGTGCCTGGGGTCGTTGCGGAGAAGACACAACTCGCTGCTGGCCCGGAAGGCGATGTGAACCTCAATCAGAAATATGACGACCTCGTCGCAGAGACTCCTGCGACCAATGTCGAGATTGCCACTTGGGTACTCAAGGCTGCGGGTGATGACATTGGTTTTGTGACTTGGAACACGACTGCTGCCAAGACCAATTGGGAGCAAATTCGAGATGGCAAGGCCACAGGTGCTGTCGCTGATCCCGCAGCAGCAGAGGTCCTGAAGGCGCTGCCAACCGTGGTTGCGCTTGTGAAGGCACGCGTGAACCGCTACATTGCTGCTGGCTACACAGGTACCAAGGAGACCCTGCAACTCGGCAGTTTCATGAACGGTCGCACGGGCACCCATGGCGATGGCCAAGCCATCGATATCAATGGTCTGGACTTTACTACCTCTGCCGCTAAAGTATTGCAGCTGATGAAAGACCTGCCTTCAGGCAAGCTCTACGGTTTCGGCCTTCCAGGACAAGGCGACTTCTTTGAGAATACAAAAAGTCTGGATGCCCAAAAACGTGTCGTGGAGGCAACGGGCGTTGCTGGAACCGCGACAGGCTGGAGGAAATTTGTGACAGGCAACTATTCCTCCACCTATACGCCTGCTGTACCTGCCGCTGGCGGCAAGCCTGCAGTTGCTGCCAAGTGGAGCGCGCCCGTCGCTGCGACTGGCACTGCCCTATCGCTATACATGAAAAGTCAGGACATCAAGGATCAAGTAGCCGCAATGCCGGGCGCATTCGTCTATCCCGACAACGACAATCACATCCATGTGGACACGCGCAACTAGCCTGTCCCGAGGTGGATTGATAGCAATATGCCTGCTTTTGCTGCTCAGCGCCTGTTCCCTGCGCAGGCACGATGCTTGGACGCAGTTACAACCCTTGTTTCCCGCGATCGGAGCCGATACAGTGCACCTTGCGAGTTGGTGCAGGAAGGAATCTGAACCAGAATTTGTGCAGCACTTGTGCCGTGACAGCAGCCTCTCGGCAGCTGTGGGCCTCCCAATCGGCAGTTTTCGCTGTCATGGTTGGCAACGGATCGATCGGCGGCATGCCCTGTTCATCGTCGAGACCTATACAGGAATGTGTGGGACCACCTATTATCCATTTGTAGCAACGCGCGGGGTGGACACCTTGACTTTGGCGGCAATTCCCTTTGCGATGGCGCTGTATGGAGATGGTGAGCCAATTGCCGTGGGCGACAATGTCCTTACTGAGGAGGGCGATGAAGTCTGGCTCTTGGACCAGGACCGTGACGGCGACCTCGACGTCGTGTATTCGGGTTGGCAACACGGGTGCGTTGCTGTGGCTAGCCTCAGTGAACCGGGAAAATTGGAGTCAGATTGCAAAGAGGAATATGGTAGCCCCAGACTGTATGAATGGAAAAACGGGCAATACCAGGAGCGGGTGCTGCCCAACGCCGATGCATTTTTGAAGTTGCGTCTTGATCGAAGGGAAGGCGACCGATAAGGGAGGACTACAAACCAGGAATAGGGTCAAAGACCATTGTCATCTTTGCAGGTTTGGCAAACAATTTCGCTCATCCCAATACCACCGATGTCATGGATAGCGATCCACCGACGGGCACATCATTGAAGAAGGCCAATGAATCGGTTTTGCCTTGTGTGCCTAGCACGTACAGCAATGGCAGGTAATGCTCTGGCGTAGGGATGGCGAGCATCGCAGACTTGCCAAGCTTAGGGTAATCGATGAGGGCTTGGTGATTGCCTGAGAGGATGTTTTTCTTGAAGGTCTCGTTGATTTCCTGTGCCCAGTCGAATGCGTAGGGCATGTTGAAGTCGCGGTCCCAGGCCACCATCCCAAGGTTGTGGACGATGTTGCCGCTGCCGATGATGAGCACGCCCTTGCTGCGCAGTGCTGCAAGTTCTTGGGCGAGCGCATAGTGGTATTGTGGCGACTGGGTGTAGTCGAGGCTCAGTTGCACGATGGGAATGTTGGCGTCGGGATAGAGGTTGCGGGTCACGCTCCAACAGCCATGGTCAAAGCCCCAACTGTTGTCGGCGACGACCTGTGTCTTGTGCACAGCAGCTTGCGTTTCGGTCACGAGCCAATCGCTCCCCGGCGCGGGGTATTGCACATCAAAGAGTGCCTGGGGGAATCCGCCGAAGTCGTGGATGGTCGGTGGCATGGCCTGCGCAGTCACCTTGGTGCCCTTTGTTTCCCAGTGGGCCGATATCATAAGAATTGCCTTTGGTGTTGGCAATTTTGCGGCGATGGCTTTCATTTCCCGTGTGAAGCGGTTGTCTTCGATCGCATTCATGGGGCTGCCATGGCCGATGAAGAGCGCAGGTAGCATTTCCGTTGGGCGTAAGTCGCCCAGCAATTCGTTCAGTGCTTTCAGATTCATTGTGGCTCCCACGAGGGTCGTGAGACCCGCTATTTTGAGAAATTGTTTTCGATCCATTGGGTTGTAGCGCTTCGTTTTTTCACGCTGCCTACTTCTACCACGAAGTTACGGAATAAATTGCGTGTCGCGACATGTAATTTGTAGCCAGCTGACCGACGCTGTCTGCGCCGTATCCCGCGTCGATCCTACCGCGTCTCGGCTTGGGGCGGGGAGTAGCGCAGCGAGACGTTCCTGAAAACAAAATCCTCAAAACAAGGTCTGGATCCCGCTTTGACTGCTCACGTACGCCCCAAATTTGCGCATGGTCTCATAGAAATCGTCGTATTTGGGTGTGGTGCGGAGCTTTTTCATCCATTCCTCGGGAATGGCATCACTGCCCATTGCGACCCCTGCGATTTGCCCGGCGATGGAGCAATTGGTGTCGGTATCGCCACCTGCAGCCACGATTTCCTTCATCATGCTTTGAATGCCGATGGTCGGGGCCTGTTGCGCCGCAAAGAGTGCCAATGGCACTGAGTCCACGACATAGCCACTGCTGCCAAACTTCTTGCCAATGTCACGAATGCGGAGGCCCGGATGCTGCGCGATCGCATCGAGGCGGTCGCGCACGCGGGAGTCGGGCAGTACTTTGATGATGGCAGGGATGAAATTTTGCTGCTGATTTTGAATGAGACGGATCGCCCATACCACCGCCAAGGCACCCACATAGGCATCTGCGTTGTGGTGCGTGATGCGGCACACGTTTTCCAGGAGCATGCGGTCATCCTCCTTTTTGGGGTCGAGTAAAAACGCGAGGGGCGCGATGCGCATCGCCGCGCCATTGCCAGCCGACATCTCACCCTTGGCGCCTACTTGACTCCAATTGCCGCCCCCAACCAACTCCACCAAAGCCTTCAAGGTCGATGCCCCAAGGCCCGTGAGCCGACGGTCGCGGTACCATCGCCGAAAGGTCTGCGAAAGGTGTTCGGGATCGACGCTGCCCTTCTCCATGATCGACTCGCAGGTCGCCATCGAGAGCTGCGTATCGTCGGTAAAAAACCACGGCGCATCGCCAGATGGGATGTCTGATTGCTCATACTTAGAGCCATAAGCGTCGCCGAGGGCTCCCATCAGCAGACAAGATTTGACCTTTTCGTCCATTTTTTCGCGCTTCAGCACGCCATCATAGATAAGGTGGCGCTTGAGTAGGCATCAAAAATAGCCTTCTCAACCCAGACCACATTGCCCATTTTTCCTCAAACCTTGGCGGGCCTGACCTATGGAGTAGGCGATGAGGCCTTCTCTGTCTTCAATGAATAGCTAGGAAATCAGGTTTCTAGGAACTGTCATGGGCCTTACATTGGTTGGTGAATTTTTTGTTTAAAGCTATTTTTTCGCGCCTTATACCCCTTTTAGGGCGTATTGTGATTATTTTCTTGGAGGCAAAAACTTTGTAATTACTTATATAACAATTGATTAAATATTGTTTTTGAATCATTGATTTTCCAGCTATTTTTCAGGTACTTTGATGCGGTATTATTTTCTTAAATATGATAACTGAAAACGTGGGTCAAGTAAGCAATGAAGCGGTTGCCAGTCAATCGGCCGTCCTAGTGTTAGATGCCAAAATGGTGCCTGGTCCGGTGTTGAGGAGATTAATCGAAGAGGTAAGGCATGATCGCCAAAACAACATTACGGCCTATGATCGCCTACACAATCGTCACAATCGTTGATTGCTGTGGATGAGGAATGCACTCGGGTGGATTTAGATACTGTGCTACTGAAAGTTGCGAGTCGGTGCAACATTGATTGTACCTATTGTTACGTGTACCAAATGGGTGATGATCAGTGGACTCGTCTGGGTAAATTTATGTCCAATGAGACAATTGAGGCCGTATGCACTTCACTTCAAGCTCTTTCAAAAAGTCAAGCTTCCCGATTTAGCGTTGTACTTCATGGTGGGGAACCGCTCCTTCTAGGAGCCTCAAGGTTGAAATACCTATTGGAGTCTTTGCGAAATGTTTTGCCTTTGGAGTATCCGATTAGCATCCAGACAAATGGGATCTTGATCACGACCGAGCTTTTGGATATTTGTTCCACCTTTCGTGCTAGCTTGTCGGTGAGCATCGATGGACCAAGGCAGCTCCACGATGCTCAGAGAATTAAGTTTGATGGTGGCGGTACTTTTGATGAAGTTTTGCGTGGGATCGAGATGCTCGAGTCACACTCAGATGCCTTGTTTTTATATGCAGGGCTTTTGGCGGTAGTTGACCCTTGCTCGGACCCTCAAGAGGTGTACACCTTCTTCAAAACAATCGGAGCGCCAAGCGTGGACTTCCTCTATAAGGATGGAAACCATTGCAGACTGCCCCTTTCCAAGGCCTTTTTCGAGTCAGTTGAATACGGCTCATGGATGGCTAGCCTCTTCAACATTTACATTTCCGACCCAGATCCGATCCGTATCCGCATTTTGGATGATATGACAAAAGCAATCTTGGGTGGCCTCATCTCCAAGGAAGGAATGGGCGTTTCAGATTTTGGAATCCTCATCATCGATACTGATGGGACGATTGCCAAAAATGATACATTGAAAAGCTCCTTCAATGGTGCGGATCGGTTTTCCGTTTCTCGGAATATCAGGGATACTGTCTTGGGTGAATTTTTGAAATCCGACGAGTTTCAAGCTTACCGCCGCATGCAACGGCCATCTTGCCTTCAGTGTTCTCTTTGCCCGGAATTGAAAGTCTGCGGCGGAGGGATGACCTTGCATCGTTGGAGCGATGACAATGCTTTCAACAATCCTTCAATTTACTGCTCTGATCAGCTTTACCTGATCGGAATGATTCGGCAGCAACTTGCTCAATATCAGATTGTTTATGCCTGAAACCTCTTGCATTGATTTTTCCAAGATTCAACGGGAAAGCAATCCATTTAGTCATTTCTACCTGACCTCTGTGTTACGAGAGCATCTGGACAAAGAACTCTTCGAATGGTTGGAGCAGACTGACGCTTGGCAATCAGTCGAAACCGATTTTTATGAACAGTATGAGTTTTCGCTTCAAAGTGTCGCGCTTCCAGCTCGCTTGTCTTGCCTCGTAGCCGAGAAGACGATTCGGGAAACACGGCAAACAATGCAGGAGATATTTTTGGTAGAGAAGCTTGATTTGGTGGGAATTGTTGCGCACAAATTGGTAGAAGGACAGCACATTGGAATTCACAACGACTTCATTGAGGGTGAAGAGACGCATCGCCTAGTGATACAGATCAACCCCCATTGGACCGAAAGCAATGGTGGGTACCTCATGTTATTCAACTCTCAGGACGTGGAGGATGTTTCAAAAGTGATCTCCCCGATCAACAATACTGCCTTTGGCTTTGAAATATCAAAGGATTCTCACCACGCAGTTTCCAAAATCTATGGCCTCCCTAGGTACAGCATTGTCTACACGTTCCGGTTGCGCGACAAATGAACCTTACCCAGTTGATCCATCGATATCTCGCAGCCCCTTTTCCTATTTGGAACCTTGAGCTGACAGAAACGCTAGTCCAGAAAAAATGGATGGAATTGGAAGGAATCGAAATTCAAAGCCGAGAGAACTACTCTACAGCTGCTAGCTATCATCAAAAAGGGATGTCTGTAGGAGTCAGATCGCAACTACAGCATGCTAGCCAACCAAAAATGTACCAGGAAGCCCCAAATGCTGAACTGCTTGGTGTCTTCTATGACAAACATGGACTAGAGCTACTGAGTGAGCAGGATTTGAAGGAAAGTGATGCGATCGTTAAGCTTGAGGAGTCAATCGCGATGCTAGATTTGGTGCCGCATCTTGGCGCTTGTGTGGCCCTTTTGGTGAGGTCAATACAAGTTTTGAAGCAAGAGGGTCCTCAGACTGACCTCAGTTACAGTCATCCAAAGATTCCTTTCTCGATTTTCGTTTCGGTTTGTGAGGATCGCTCCATGATATCTACACTGCGTGTAGCAGAGTCCATTCTTCATGAAGCGATGCACCTATTTCTCACGCTCATAGAGGATGAGGCCCCTCTGGTGAAGGATGACGCTATTGGGAAGTTCTATTCTCCATGGAAGCACGAAAACAGGAATGCGCGGGGAATTTTGCACGGAGCTTTCGTTTTTAGGGCCATTTGGGAGTTTTGCGAGCGTTTGCGCAATGATGACCTTGCCCCCCAAGAAAAGAAGTATGTGATCAACCGTCAAACGACGATTTCAGAAGAACTGTCGTTACTGCCAGAGTTTAGTGACAATTCGGACCTCACTAGAGATGGGGCCACCCTGATAGCAAGTCTATTGCCATTGAGCTGAACTCGGATTCTGGCTTCATTGATTGCAGCAAACCAATTCTGGTAGGCAAAATTATCGGATCGTCTTTATCGATATGAAATCGAGCAAGAAGCGCTTCGATCCACTGCATCTCCTTCAAAAGTCTAAAATGGAGCCTTTGACGAGCAATTACGAAGCTCTCATCACGTAACCCTAGAATCTTAATGGTTTGGCGACCTCGAAAAGTCCTGCCTTCAATTTCCCAACCTCTAAAACGGATATGGCATCTAGGATCTTCTTTGGATGGGTTAATGAGTATTGGCTCTTCCGCATCGGCATCATGGTGGCTCTTCATTCTCTTGGTTGAATCAACCAATGGAAAGAAGTTCCTTTTCTTACTCGTGTTTGGCAACGGTTTGCAAAGCAGTAAATTCTCCCAGCTGTAAGCCAGCCAGTAGTACCCTGGAGTTAGTGATCCTCCCTTTCTCCATGGCCATTCGTCAATTCTGCCTTTTGGACGATAGTGCTCAACGGGCGGCAAATCTCCAACGAAGTAGGCCTCGCTGAAACAACATTTGTTGTGCTGACAATGCTTCAATGCTTCGACAACGGCTTTGATCTTATAGGTACGATAAAACTTAAGTTTTCTGCCTCCTTTGTCGTATTCCAATTTCAACTCATCAGTTCTTGGCTTGCCCAATTTTTCCAATTTTGGTGGACACGGGTCTTTGAATATTTGGATCATTTCATTAGCCCTCGTGCTTTGAGTTGTTCTGTGGCAGCTTGGATTTGATCCAAAAATCGCTGATCCTCTTCGTTTTCGGCTACAGGAATTTCGACAAGTAATCTATCTAGTTCATCCAACCGAAGTCGATCCTCATCCGTTTTCGTATCCTGGTCAAGAATTTCCCGCCGCTCCTGAATTAAACCCTCAATCTCGGGGCTTCTGTCACTCCCAAGTCCAAAAAGCTCACCTGTCGCAAACAGTCCAATGCGGCCACCTTTGATGACATACGGCTCACTGTCAATGATCACAACCCCGTCTTCTCGTCTAAGCACAACTAGGTTCTCCGACTCGGACGCCTGAGCCATAAAGGGGCTATGGGCAGTGCAGATAAATTGAGTATTCTTGAAATGATGTACCAATTTCTTTTTGAGCGATCGTTGCCAAGATGGATGCAAATGCAGATCAATCTCATCTACCAAGACAACAGCTGGCTCGTTAAGTGGCGAATCGCTATCACGATTTCGGAGTAACATTCGAAACGCGAGGTCGGCAATCCATGCAAACATGGTTTGATAACCAAGGCTGAGGGCTTGAAAGGGAACTAGCCCACTCGGCATCGCAATCTCCACCAATCGATCGTTTCGTTTGCCCTCCTTATAATATTCATTGACCGTTATTTTCTCTGGCGTTCCATCAAGATCTGGTAATAGGTCTGATAATACCTCTTTAACCTTCATGAAAAATCTTGTCGCTGGACCTTCTTCAGTGGTTCTAACTCTTTCGGCATTCGAATCGGAAAACAACTTGTAAAGTAGGTCCTCGGGATCAAACAACTCGTTGGAATTGGTTAACAGATTGGAGGCAGAGTCTTTGAGTAATATTTCGCTTTCAAGATTGTTTACGCCTAAATGTCTATTTGCTGCGTAGGCAAATACATTCATGGACCCAAATTCAAGCAATTCCCCTGGATTCACGTCATACTTTTCAAGTTCCCAGTTTTCAATTTCGAAAGAAATGGAATGCTCAGTTTGTTCTTTGTCAGTTGGTATTTCCCCAAGTCCGACGCCAAAGGACAGTGATGATCCCACAAACGACTTGACAGTTGCCCCCACCATTGCAATTCTTTCCCAATCAGAATTGTTAGCCAGAACTTCGTCCATTTCTGGTTTTATCTTGACGGGGCCTGAGTTAATTTTGGGGCCTGCGCTGTCACCGTCCTTCTTTGGTAACGCCTCAACGTCTGGCCTCATCCATGCCAAACACTTCAACAACGTCGTTTTTCCCATCCCATTGTCTCCAAGGATCAGCGTCCATCTGGCGATAGCCCCTTTTTCGTCGACAAGCTTCAATTGGCTTTCGCCAAGACAGTTGATATTCTTTACCTTCAGTGAGGTAAAATACATCGGGGTCACACTATTTTTTTCGTCCATGTCCTAAAATTCATTTCATAAAATGTCCCCAAGTCCCAGTTTCAACCCTGGATCGAGATGGTCGGGTTCCTTGGGAAAGATAAGAAAGTTCGGCAAATGTGCCCAATCTCAACAAAACGATTTTGTCCGCTTTTTGCCCATTCCCTCCCATCTTTAAAAACAAAAGACTCGGCAGCGCATTACGCACTGCCGAGACTCCATAAGTTTCAGCGCAATTACTTGAGCTTCCTGGCGACTTCCGTCGTCTTGAATTGCTCGATCACGTCGCCGATTTCGATGTCGTTGTAATTGTCGATCTGCATACCGCAGTCAAAACCACGCTTGACCTCACGCACGTCGTCTTTGAAGCGCTTGAGGGATCCCAAGCGACCTTGCTGGATGACGATGCCGTTGCGGATGAGCCTGATCGGATCCTTGCGGTTGATCTCTCCGTCCACAACCATACAACCTGCGATGGTGCCGACCTTGGTGACCTTGAAGACTTCCCTGATCTCGGCGGTGCCGGTGATCTCTTCTCTCTTCTCGGGGGTGAGCAAGCCTTCGAGGGCGTCACGCACTTGGTTGATGGCGTCGTAGATGATGGAGTACAGACGGATGTCGATGCCCTCTGTGTCGGCCAATTTCTTGGCGTTGATGCTGGGACGCACTTGGAAGCCGATGATGATGGCATCTGATGCGGTTGCCAGCAAGACGTCGGCCTCTGTGATCTGACCCACAGCCTTGTGAATCACTTTCACGGCCACCTCGCCTTGGGAGAGCTTGAGCAAGGAGTCGCTGAGCGCCTCGACCGAGCCGTCCACGTCGCCTTTCACGATGATGTTCAATTCGCGGAAGTCGCCCAATGCCTTGCGGCGTGCCACTTCCTCGAGCGTAGGACGCTTGTTTTGACGCAATTGCTGCTCACGGTAGAGCTCGCTGCGGCGCACGGCGATGTCTTTGGCTTTGCGCTCGTCTTCATAGACGACAAAGCGGTCACCAGCTTGGGGCGTGCCCGACAGGCCGACCAATTGCACTGGTGTCGAGGGGCCGACTTTTTTCACGCGGTTGCCGCGCTCATCCATCATGGCCCTCACACGACCGAAGTGTACGCCTGCCACGAGGGAGTCGCCGACTTCGAGTGTGCCGTCTTGTACCAGCACGGTCGCTACCACACCACGACCTTTGTCGAGACGTGCCTCGACGACGGTGCCGCTGGCAGACTTGTTTGGATTGGCTTTGACATCGAGCATCTCGGCTTCGAGCAACACTTTCTCCAACAATTCAGGAATACCTTTTCCGGTCTTGGCGCTGATCTCTTGGCACTGGAACTTGCCGCCCCAGTCTTCCACCAAGATGTTCATTTCGCTCAATTTCAAACGAATGTGCTCGGAGTTGGCACCCGGCTTGTCCATCTTGTTGATGGCAAAGACCATGGGAACACCTGCGGCCTCGGCATGGTTGATGGCCTCACGCGTCTGAGGCATGATGCTATCGTCTGCCGCGATCACGATGATCACCAAGTCAGTGACTTTGGCACCACGCGCACGCATAGCTGTAAAGGCTTCGTGACCAGGGGTATCGAGGAAGCAAATGCGCTTGCCATCGTCGTTGGTCACCTCATAAGCACCGATGTGCTGGGTGATACCACCGGCCTCACCCGCCACGATATTGGCCTTGCGGATGTAGTCTAGCAAGGAGGTCTTACCGTGGTCCACGTGACCCATGACCGTAATGATCGGGGCGCGTGACTCAAGATCTGCAGGATCGTCGGCGTCGATCTCTGAATCTTCAAATGCTTTGTCGGCGATGTCGATGAAGCGTACTTCAAAGTCATATTCCCCGGCGAGCAGCTGGATCACGTCGGCTTCCAAACGCTGGTTGATGGACACAAAGAGGCCCAACTCCATACATTTACCAATGATCTCAGTCACTGGGATGTCCATCATGTTAGCCAATTCATTGGCGGTGATGAACTCGGTGACCTCCAAGATGCTGGCTTCGTCGGCCCGCAATTGCGCTTCGTTCTCACGTTTACGAGCATCGGAGTCCCTTTTACCTCTCCTCAGACGCTGGCGTGAGCGCCCTGCGCCTTTGCGCATGTCTGCGAGTGTGCTTTTGATGATGTCGCTGATCTCTTTTTCAGAGGCGTCATCTTTCTTCTTCTTATCAGCGGCAGTGACTGGCGTGTTGGGCCCGCGTTTGACCGGAGCTCCTGTATTAGGTCTGCCTGTCTGTGGCGTGCCAGGCTTGGCCGGCGTGGTGCCCGTCTGCCCGGGTGTAGTGCCTGGCAATCCTGCTGGCTTTTTCCGCTTGCGTTTGCGTTTGCGCTTTTTCTTGTCGGCATCGTCGCCCGACTCGTCGGTCGTGGCGGGAGTGCCGCTTGCTGCTGCACCAGCTGTAAGCTTGGGCTTGGGCTTCTTGCCTGAGAGCGCATCAAGGTCGATTTTACCTTTGACGATAAGACCGGCCAATTTGGGGGAGTGATCGGAGGCTCTTACGACAGCATTTTCGACTTCGACCTCTGCTTCAGGGGCGACTGCCACGGGTGGCACCACGATGAGAGGCGCTGAGACCACCACGGGTGGCTGCTCTGCGACGACTTCGTGCACGACCTCTACAGGCTTTTGTTGCGGCACTTCGATCTTGGGTTGCTCCACGATGGGGGCTTCGACCTTGACCTCTGGCTGCTCTAC
This sequence comes from Bacteroidota bacterium, assembly GCA_031415375.1. Classification (GTDB taxonomy): domain Bacteria; phylum Bacteroidota; class Bacteroidia; order J057; family JADKCL01; genus JADKCL01. Next base: position 110,260 of record JANORP010000378.1, read on the forward strand.
CTTGGGAGTTTCGACAACTTTGACTTCCTCAACGACGACGGGCTTTTCGACGACGACCGGCTGCTCGACCACGATTGGTGCGACCACTACTGGTGCAACCACAGGTTCGGCGATGGGTGTGACGACTGGGGCTACCTCGATCGGCGTGACGACTGCCTCGACGACAGGTTCAGAAACCTTGGCGACGGGAGTTTCGACGACTTTTGCTTCTGGCTCCTCTTTGGGCTTGGGTTTCCTGCCCGAGAGTGCATCCAGATCGATCATCCCTTTGACCTTGAGGCCTGGCACACGTGCGCTGAGTTCCTCTTTGACCACTTCTGCCGGCTTATCGACGACAGTATCACCTTTTTGGGCTGACTTGGGATGATCAAGATACCCTTTGCGCAATTGCTCGGCCGACAACGGTTCTTCGTCGTCCTGCTCTGGGGAATCTTCACGGTGCAGACGTTTTTCCTGCTTGGCTTCCTTGATTTGATCGACCTTTTGCTTCAGTATTTTTTCTGAGGCAAACTCTTTCATCAAGACGTTGTACATCTCATCGCTGAGCTTCTCATTGGGGGAATTGGTGACGGTAAAGCCCTTAGCCGCCAAGTGATCCACCAATGTTAGGCTCCCTGTATTGAGCTCTTTGGCTACCTTAAAAAGACGATGTTTCTGTTTCTCTTCTGACATAAATCGATTTGGTCTCCCACCATATTAATCTTCAAACTCGGCTACGAGAATCGCCATCACTTCCATAATCGTCTCGCGGTCGAGGTCCGTCCTGCGTTCCAAGTCATCGACGCTGAGTTCGAGCACTGCCTTGGCGGTATCGCAACCGATGGCTTTGAGCTCATTGATGACCCACTCGTCGATTTCGTCGCTGAATTCTTCCAAATCTACGTCCTCTTCGTCATGCTCCATTTCGCGGAAGACGTCGATTTCATAGCCGGTGAGGCGGCTGGCAAGCTTGATGTTTTGCCCACTCTTGCCGATGGCCAAGGATACTTGGTCGGGCTTGAGGAAGACTTGCGCCTTCTTGGTGCCTTCATCGAGTTTGATGGTGCTGATTTTTGCGGGGCTCAGTGCCCGCTGTATGTAGAGCTGATCATTGCTCGTGTAGTTGATCACGTCAATGTTTTCATTGCGCAACTCGCGCACGATACCATGGATACGCGAACCTTTCATACCGACACAGGCCCCGACGGGGTCGATGCGGTCGTCATAGCTTTCTACAGCCACCTTAGCGCGCTCGCCTGGCTCGCGCACGATACCTTTGATGGTAATGAGGCCGTCGTAGATCTCGGGGACTTCTTGCTCGAAGAGTTTCTCCAAGAAGAGGCCCGAGGCACGGGAGATAATGCAGTGAGGATTGCCATTGCGCTGCTCGACATCGATGATGACGGCGCGAATAGTGTCTCCCTTGCGAAAACGGTCCTTGGCGATTTGCTCATTCTTGGGAAGGAGCAGTTCATTGCCCTCATGGATGACCATGATTTCATTGCGCCAGATTTGATACACTTCACCCACGATGATTTCACCGACAAGTTCTTTGTATTTTTCAAAGATGACCTGCTTCTCGAGGTCTCTGATTTTTTGCGTAAGGGTCTGCTTGGCAGTCTGTACCATCTTGCGGCCAAAGTCTAGAAACTTGACTTCGTCGGCCATTTGCTCACCAATCTCCACATCCTCATCGACTGTCAGCGCTTCAGACAATGAGATTTGGGTAGCCTCGTCTTCCACTTCGCCATCCTCAACGATTTCGCGTTCACGGAAGGCTTGTATATCACCTTTATCGACGTTGATGATCACGTCGAAGTTGTCGTCTGAACCAAACTTTTTGCGAATCATTGTGCGAAACACCTCTTCCAACACGCCCATGAGCGTAGCGCGGTCGATGTTTTTGGACCTGGCAAATTCTGCAAAGGATTCGACCAGGCTCTCTTTATTCTCGCTTTCTTTCTTTTTCGCCATTGTTCAATCGAATGATATTTCAATTTTTGCCTCTTGTATCGCGTCAAACGCAATCAATAGAGGTGGATTTTCAATGTTTTCAGACTTCTTGGGCTTCTTTTTGGGGTCAAGCAACAGGGAAATACCCACCTCACTGACCTCCTCCAAAACACCTACGACCGTCTCCCCTTCCAAGATCTTCACTTTCAGCCTGCGCCCTACGTTCTTGCTGTATTGGCGGGGGATCTTGAGCCCACGGCTCAAGCCAGGTGAACTTACTTCCAGCGAAAATGGAAATTCAAAAGGATCGGTTTCCTCCAACCAGGCGCTCAGCTTGCGGCTGATACGGGCGCACTTGTCGATCGTAATGCCTTCGTCGGTGTCCACCAAAAATGAAAGAACGCTTTTCGGGCCCCTGACAAAGCTCAACTCCACTACAAATACGTCTGGAAAATTGGCGTCAACCAATTCTCGCATCGTCTTTTCCGCTTCTTCAAAACCTTGCATCTGCACGAAATAAAAAAGGGAGAATCATTCCCCCCTCAACTCACATGATTCAAAATCAGCACAAAGGTACATTAATAATTAGCATTTTCAAAACCTAATTCTATTATCCACCATCGTTTTTTGGTTTTCCGACACATCATCGCCCCAATTTCTTTCATGCCAGCCCAATTTTGGGTTAATTTGCACCGACATGGAACTGCACGATCTCGTACAAACCTCTGACCTGCTCCAGAAAAACTGGGGCCTCGCTCCGCCGTCGCAACTCGATTGGGAATCTTTGCGCGAAGCGCTAAGGCTGCAATTGGAGTACATGATCGCCAACAATTTTGAGTTCCTTGTGCAGACCATGTACCGCTTGGATGTGGATGAATCGAAGTTTCGGCAGGCCCTCTCCTTGCCAATTGCGGCCGATCGGGCGGCAACTTTGGCAACTATCATTGTGGACCGCGAGTTGCAGAGGCTGGAAACTTGGCGCAAGTATAGCGGCCACATTTGACCTATGAGTACAAAAATAGAGATCCCACAACTGGAGCGCAAGACGCTCAATGGTCACATCAAGGAAACAATATGGCTCGCGGGGCCTGTGATCGCCGGGCAAATCGGGCAGATGCTCATCGCTACGGCCGACACGATCATGATCGGGGGCCTTGGTTCACGGCACCTTGCTGCCGCCTCGGTCGCCAACGGTCTCTTTTTCCTCATCGCTGTGCTCGGCATCGGTGTATGTGTGGTGATCTCGCCGCTCACGGCCCAGGTGCTAGGGGCCAATCGCGGAGAGGAAGCGCTGAGCCAGCGTTTGCACCAAGGATTGATCGTATCTTTCTGGCTATGCTTGGTCTCGATGGGGCTGGTGGCGCTGTTGGCCTACTTGATTCCCGATATGCATCAACAGCCCGAGGTTGTACCGATGGCACAGTCCTACCTGCGTATTCTGGCTTTTTCCTTGCCTCCCATGATGATCTATCTGGCCTTCAAGCACTTTCTCGATGGATTTGAGGCGGTGGTGCCTGGGATGGTGATCATGGGGTTCGTGCTGGTTTTTCACGTGTTTTTCAACTGGGTGCTCATCCATGGCAAGCTGGGATTCCCAGCGATGGGATTGGACGGGGCTGGCTGGAGCACAGTGGTATCGCGCATCTTGGGCTTGATCGTGATGGTGATTTATGTCGCTGGCTCCAAGCGGTTTGGTATCTATTTCAAGTGGCGGATGTTGCTGCGCCACCGCGCTGCAGAGATTTGGGAAATTTTGAAAATCGGTCTGCCAAGTGGCTTTCAATACTTTTTTGAGGTGGGTGCCTTTGCGGGGGCAGTGCTGCTGGCTGGCGCGATCAGCGAGGATGCGCAAAGCGCGCATCAGATTTCGATCCAGATTGCTTCGCTCACCTACATGTTCTACATGGGTATCTCCTCAGCAGTATCGATCAGGGTAGGCAATGCGATGGGCCGTCAAGATGCGGGTTCGATCAGGCGAGCATCCTGGGCTGCCCTATTGCTCGGTTTGGGTTGTGTGGTGGTGTTTGTGGCGTTGATGATAGGGCTGCGGCATAGCTTGCCTTGGCTCTACATCCAAGAGGAACCGGTGGTTCTCATCGCCGCGCAATTGCTGTTTATCGCTGCAATCTTTCAGGTGTTTGATGGAATCCAGGCTATCGTGATGGGGGCCTTGCGGGGCATGCACGATGTGATGCTGCCCACAGGCATCACTTTTGTCGCCTATTGGATCATAGGCTTGCCAGCTGCATGGTTGTTTTCAAAGCCGCTCGGCTGGGGTGTGCAGGGCATTTGGTATGGACTCACGTTGGGCTTGGGCTTCTCGGCATTGCTGCTATGCGGTCGCCTGCTGTTCAAAACCACAGTTGGAAATATCGCTGCCTCTAATAAGGCTGGCACATGATTTGCCCATGAGCATTCGTTCATTTTCTCGCTCGTCTGTTTGCGGATTCGGCGAGAATGGCGAACTTTAACTTTGAACTCTGAAATTGAATATTGCATGAATCGTTCGCTTTTCCTTTTGCTTTGCATGTTCTTGTGTGGATTTGCCATTGCGCAACAGGCTCCAACTGTGACGGTTCCCTTGAAACCGGTCGAGAAAATCGAATGGTTGACATGGGAGCAAGCTGCTGCCAAGATGGAAAAGGAGCCGCGCCTTCTCATGATCGATTGTTATACTGACTGGTGTGGCTGGTGCAAACGCATGGATGCTACCACGATGGAAGACCCTCGCATCATCAGCCTCATTGGACAAAAATACTATGCCGTCAAGATGGATGGCGAGGGCAAGAAAGACATCACCTTCAGGGGACGCACCTATAAGTTCGTCGCGCAAGGCCACCGTGGGTACCATGAGCTTCCTGCAGAATTGATGGGCGGCAAGATGAGCTACCCGACCTTGATCTTCCTGGACCAAGAGTATGCGATCATCCAGGCGCTGCCAGGCTACCAAGAGGCAACGGCATTTGAGCCGATTTTGGCCTATTTTGGGGGCGGGTTCTACAAAAGCACCCCTTGGGAGAGCTTTCAGGCGACCTTCAAGAGTGCCAAGACAAATTGATGCACGCAGTTGGATCGTCCACGTGCACTTGGTTTGCAATCTGCTTCACAGTGCTACCTTGGCCTCAGATTGTATGTGTAGGAGTTGCCCGTGTTTGCTTGGATGATGGCTATTTCCTGCATCCGCTCAATATTTAGGAATCAAATCTCTGCAATGAAGAAACTTTATACGCTGGTCGCTTTTTCATGGATGGCGCTTGTGGCCATCGGGCAACAGCCTGAAAAATGTGCAACGATGTCGGCCTTGAGCCACCAAATGCAGGATCCGGCAGTTGGTGCTGGTTACCGCTCCTCCCAACAGGCTGCTGCTACTTGGCGGGCTGAGCATCCTGTTTCCAAAACCAGTGGGGGCCCGGTATTGACGATACCTGTGGTCGTTCATGTTTTGTACAAGAATGCCAACCAAAACATTTCGGATGCGCAAGTGCATTCGCAGATCGCCGTCCTGAATGCCGACTATCGCCGTTTGAATGCCGATACAGTTAATACACCGATGATGTTTGATTCCATCGCGGCCGACATCGAGGTCGAGTTTTGCCTCGCTGCTTTGGATCCATCGGGCAACCCGACCAACGGCATCACGCGCACCTCCACGAGTGGTGGGCAGTTGTTGGGCTTCTTCAGTCCGTTTTTTGAGGATGCAAAGTATGACTCGACGGGCGGTCACGATGCGTGGCCCGCAGATCGGTACCTCAACATTTGGGTGTGTGAGATGTTTCCTGGCTTGCTGGGCTATGCACAGTTTCCTGGGGGATTGTCGGCAACTGATGGCGTTGCGATTTCCTACCAAGCTTTTGGCGACATGGGCACGGTCACGGCTCCCTCCACGCTGGGCCGCACCACGAGCCACGAGGTTGGCCACTGGATGGGCCTGTACCATATCTGGGGCGACGACCAAGATTGCACTGGCAGCGACTCGATCTACGACACCCCCAATGCGACTGTGGCATCGTCGAGCGATTGCGAGACGGGTCGCAACAGCTGTAGCAACGAGGATCCCTATTGGGGAGCTTTTGATCCAAATGACATGGTTCAAAACTACATGGACTATTCCCATGACTCTTGTATGAACATGTTTTCAGCGGGTCAAAAAGCAAGGATGCATTCATTTCTGTATGCTGATCCTGTACGTTTGGCATTGTTCAATTCGACAGCAGGTTGCTCTGCAGCCACCCAAGCGAGCGCTTCCCTTGATCAATATTTCAGTCTCTATCCCAATCCCTCTGCGGGCAAGGTAGATGTGGACTACCAAGGCCCTTGGAGTCCCTCGCTGCTTGTGGAGGTGAGCGATCTCGCAGGCAATCTTGTCCACCGCTCTCGGGCAGACGTCAGTAGCTTCAGCATAGACCTATCGGCCATTGCATCAGGTGTCTATGTGGTCAAGATTTTCTGCGAAGGCGGTGTTGCGGTCAAAAAATTGCTGCTGCAATAGGTTGATCGCCGCTACAGCTGCTGTGGCTTGAGCAAGCAATTCAAGGATTCAAACGCTATCTTTGCCCCATGAAAGTCGTCTTGGCAGAAAAGCCCTCTGTGGCGAAGGATTTGGC
>JANORP010000379.1:0-24839 GCA_031415375.1 Bacteroidota bacterium
GAAATACTCGGAATTTGTTTTTTGGGAATGCTCCCAGGTTTACGAAAAATTCTGCACCTGTTCGTTGGCCCACCCCACATCAACGATGTGGGCCGACGAACGAGCATTTTGATCACAGATTCGGCGTCGCCGAATGATCGCTTGGTGGCCAATATCGTTCGTCGGCCTGCTCCCGCTCTTTGAGCGGGATTGTACACCTAATGCACCCGGTTGAGATATCTGGCACAAAATCGCTGTGGTCAGCGTGGCCTTGGCTGTCGCGCATGGCGGGCGCCATCTATGAAATGTATTTTCTCACTCACTTGGTCGGGTTCCACACCCATTTGCCTTCCAGGTCAATGTAGCCCATCGCGTCTTCGTCCTCGACTTGTAGCAAGTCGCCGATGCGGGTGATGGTGTCGTAGTGAGGATCCAGCAAAATTTTGCCTTTGCCATCTACCACACCGATGCTGCGGCGCAGCATCACCGAGGCGAGGCCCTCGCGGTAATTGCCGATCACATCGTATTTGCAGGGCGTGAGCTGGGCGCCATAGCTGTTGATAAGGCCCCACTTACCTCCATTGCACACGCTGATGATCCCGTTTTTGCGAAAGCCGATCTCGGCATGTTTGCAGGGAATGACCATGGTGCCGTCGGCATTGATAAATCCCCAACCGTTGCGGTTGGTCTTGACAGGCGCGCGGCCATCTTGGAAATCACCGACGCGGTCATAGGTCATTGGCACAGCGACACGACCCTGCGGATCTATGAAGCCCCACATATCATCAGCACGCACAGCAGCGCGGTCCTCATAAAAATCATTTACCTTGGCATATTGGGCAGGCACGATCGCCGAGCCACTCGTGTCGATAAACCCCCACTTGCCCTGCACAAAGATCGCAGCACGCCCGCAAGAGAAGTCTCCCGCATTGGAATATTCGCTCGCGATGGCAGTATTGCCGTTGTGGTCGAGGTAGCCATATTCCATGCCGTTTCTGAAGCGTGCCAAGCCCTCCTGAAAATCGGCAATCTCCTTGTACATCGGCTTCACTACAAATGCACCCATGGGCGTGATGAGCCCAAAATTTCCCATTTCTTGGATTACAGCCAAGCTATCTTGAAACTTCCCGACATGGTAGTAGCTCGGCTGCACTACCCAATTCCCTTTCCGGTCAATCAGCCCATAGGCCCCTTTGCGCTTGGCGGGTGCCAAACCCTCGCTGAAATCGCCAACGGCCGAGAAGGCGGGTGTGATGGCGATTTTACCTTCCAAATCTACAAATCCAAAAAATTTCTCCCCTTGCACCCAGGCCAGGCCTTCTCTGAAATCACCTGCCCTCAGGTATTTTTGAGGGGTGACATTGTTGCCTAGCGTGTCGATATAGCCCCACGAACGGGCATTGCGCACGCGGGCGCATCCTTCATGAAAATCACCTGCGTCCATGTACCTCGCTTGTATCACCACCTCCCCTTGCCGATTGGCGTAGCCCCAGAGCCCTTCTTGGCGGATGCGCACATACCCATTGTGATATTCACCCACCTCTTCAAAGGAAGGCTTGATCGCGATTTCGCCGCGCTCATCGATGAAACCGAAGGCCACGCGGTCTTGCCCGATTGCAAACAGGGTGCGTCCATCGACTTGCAGCATCTGCTCGATGAAGTCATAGCGCGGCTCTACCACAATTTGAAAGTTGCGGCTCACAGCTCCCCACTTGCCTTTGATGCGCACACGGGCAAGGTCGCCTTGGAAATCGAGGGCACATTCATACTCGGCAGGCTTCAGCCATTTGCCCGATGGGTCGATATAGCCCCACTTGCCGCCCGTACAGTAGCGGTAGGTCGTCTTCACCTCATTGCTATTGCGATCTATGCTTGTGAGTGAGCTAATCGTGTCGATGTTGGCATCGGCAGTCCAGACCAGTTGCCCACCCAAATTCACCCGGGCCATGCCATCGCGCACTGGCCCGATATAGGCCGCATTGTCAAAACTGATCGATTGTCCCTTGATGCTCAACAAGGCATACTTCCCCGAGCCAAAGTATTGCACCCGCGCATAATCATTGCTGAGGAAGTCTGTCGCCTCAATGCGCTCAAACAAGATCTCGGTGAGTTTCCTGCCAGTGGTATGGTCGATGAGTCCCCAAGCGAGGTTTTCTGAGTTTTTGATCTTGTCTTTGACACACGTGACGGAGGTGCCGGGCACTACCTCGACCGCCTTGAATTGGGGATCGATGACGATGCGACCTGTCGTGGGGTTGCGCAAGCCCCAAAGGCCGCCGGAATGCAGAAACCAACCGACATTGAGATTGGTGCCTTGTATGTTCAGGAGGTCGAGTTCCAGCTCCTCCTCTTCCTTGATGATCACGATGCGCTTTACCTTGGAGGTATGGCCCTTTTCATCGAAGTAATAGAAATCTTCGTTGTCGCCGCGCCGTCCTTTGGACGCTTGGAAATAGACCTTGATTTCTTCATACTTGGGCGGTACCACCCATGTCCCTTCCTTGTTGATGAGTCCCCAACTGCCGTTGACTTTGCCCTTGGCGACGCGGTTTTTGGTGAAGACGCTCAGAGAATCAAAAGCGATAGATTTTTGAAGCTTGCCCGTTGTGGTGTACCACTTGAGGACCAAGCCGTTTTGTGCGAAAATGAGGCTGTCGTTGGCGAGTTCGCATTTGTCATAGCGCACAGAGACGATTTCCTCGCCCTTGCGATTGACCACGCCCGACTGCCCTCCTCGGTTGATGATGGCAAAGCCATTGCCAAAGTGCGTGATCTGCTTGAGGTCTTGCCGTGTGAGTTCATGGTCTGCGGTATCTGAGAGTCCAAAATAAGCCCCGACCTTGACGCGCAGCCAATCATAGTCTTCCATCAGCAGGAAGTCGTAGCGTGCGGGTGTGAGTACACGCCCCATGCTGTCCATCAAGCCATATTTCTCACCGTGCATCCAGGCCAGATACCCTTTGCCGCCATCCATGAAGCCGTCGTAGCGTGGTGGCACCAAGGTGTCGCCACGATCGTTGAGCACCCCCCAAAGCTTGCCGCTACGCATCGCGATGCGATTGCGGGCAAAGCGCTTGAGCTCCTCATACTTCGGTTGGATTTTCACGCGCTGCTGTGACATGTCAAAGATGCCCCAACCCGTTTCGGATTGGATATAGGCCTCGTTGCGGTCGATGAGGGTGACCTTGAGATAGATCGGCGGCAACACCTGGCTGGCGGCGGTATCCACCACGCCCCATCGGCCGCCTTCGCAAGACTCGTAGCCACATTTTCCACCGACGTTGGCGAAGGCGAGGCCATAGCGGTCAAATTTTTGGATCAAGCTATAGACGGGCTCCAAGGTGCGGTTCAATGGTAAATTGATGAGTCCCCACTTGCCGCCATCGCAATCTAGGCCCTGACAATCGCCGCCTTGGTTGATGAATGCCAACTGATCGCTGTGACGGCGCAGGTAAGTGTAGCGCGTGTCGATGAGGGTCTGTCCGGCGGAATCCAAGAGTCCATATTTGCCATCGCGTACCACGACAGCTTGCCGCGCTGAGATTTCGCTCACCGCATCAAATTGCGGCGTAGCCACCATCTTCCCCTGGGCATCGATGATGCCCCAGCGCCTTTCCTCCTTTACTGGCAACATTTGGCCCCAGCACTTGGCAAATCCAAGTAGGCAGATCAGGGTCCAAGCGATATGTTGCTGCGAGCGATTCACGGGTTGGAGTTTAAAGGCTTAATGCAAAAGTGGTTTGAAGATACAAATTTTGAGCTGGCTGGTCATGCAAATGCCCTAGATTCCCATGCGGGAACCTAGGGCATTCCTGTTGCAGCTTATACGCCGAGGACTTTGCGCAAGTCCATCGCATCGTGCACCTCCTGCTCAGATTGCTTGAAATTGATCTGGGCGTTCTGGCCGCTATCGGGGTTCAATTTTGCAAACTGATCGGGACCAAAGACGCCGATCTTGTTGCCGGGCAATACGACGACAAGGTAGTTGTCTTCCTTGGAAATATATTTGAGGAACTCACGGTCGCCCGGCATCAATGTGATCACGGCACGGTTGTCGCCAGCGATGTGAAAGATCACCGTCCTTTTGGGATCCAGGTATTCGTCGTTTGAGAAGTTGTAATCGGCCCGCATCGTGATCACTGGGCTGCCACCATAGAAGCGGTCGCAGTTGTAGATCCCAAAGCCTGAGACGGTAAAGGTGCGATAGACGTCGGCCTGGTTCACGAGGCGGTCGGCATCCACATTCTTGGACTTCAAAATCTTGTTGTACTTGTTCATCTTCTCCTGGAAGCGCTCCATGCCTTTGGCATAGTCGTCGCCTTCCAAGATCGGCTTCACGTCGATCGACATGGTTACTTTGGATTTGTGGCTCAGCGTGATGCGGTAGCGCAATCCTTCGTCGTCGAGCTCCTCCAATTTCACGTCGCTCCAGACCTTGCTGATGAGCTTGTCTTCTTGTGCCTTGAACGCGGCTTTGTCTTCGGCCATCCAACGCACACCTTTGAAGGGTTTGAGTTCGGGGAATTTATCAAAGTTGGCGTTGAACATGACCTCGCCGTCCATTTCTGCGGAGGTGCTCTTGACAGGTGGGCGCGGCTTGGCAGCGACGAGGAGCAGACCTTCTTCCTTTTCCTTGTTTTTGCTCAGCTTGGCTTTGCCGATGTCTTTCCAGCCATCCTTGTTGTCCAAGAAATAGAGGTTGTAATTGTCCTCTGGCGTGAAGGAAGCCATTTTGACATTCAAGCTTTTCCCGGGAGCGATGTACACTGCATGCTCGCCCTGGTAGCCGAGGATTTCCATCATGCCGGCGGTCTGGAAGTTTTCCTTGGCGCCATTTTCGCCATACTGCATCGTGATGCCACTCAGGATCACGTCTTCGGCATCGTGAAATTCGCGGTAGCGGATCTGGACATCTCCTGAGACGGGCACACCTTGGGCATCGACAAATAGGCCGGCAGGGATTTTGATTTCAGAGCCTGAGGGGGCGGTGAAGCTGCCTCCCTTGTGTGCATCGATTTCAAAGGTGAGGTAGGGCACGTTGGCGCCAGGGATAGGCGGTGCTACCATGGCAGAGGCCTCATAGAGGTATTCTGCTTGGCTGGTGCCCCCAGTGTTGGTTTCGGGCGGCGTCGTGGTTGCGACTGGCTCGGTCGTCTTGCCGTCGAGCTTGCTGTCGGCAGGCTGCGAGACGTAGTAGATGCCTGTTGCGACGATGGCCGTGAAGGCAGCGACAGCAGCGATTTTCCAGCCGAGCGCGATCTTGGCAAGTCCAGACTTGGCCGTGGTGGCTGCGGTGGTGCTGGCTGCTGTTGTTGCAGCCTGTTGGGCAATACCTGCTTGGATATTGTTCCAGATTTGGTTGTTGGGAACCTGAGAGTCAAACTTGTCTCTGTTGTTCCGGATGAAGTTTTCGAGATTGTCAGACATAAGACAATGCAATTAAAATGTCCTTTAATTTTGATTTGGCGCGGTTGAATTGCGATTTGGAGCCCCCCTCGGTGATGCCGAGGATCTCGGCAATCTCGCGGTGGTCATAGCCCTCAAAGAGGTAAAGCGACAAAACGACACGGTACCCGTCGGGCAGTTGCTCGACGGCCTTGGTGATCTGGTTTACATTCCAGACCAAGGTATCTTCATTGTCGATCGCGACTGCCGATGCGGTGGCGGCAGCTTCGTGGGCCATTTGCTCCTTCAACCCCAAGGATGCTTTTAGCTTGTTGAGCGCATTGATGCTTTTGTTGATGACGATGCTCTTGAGCCAGGCACCAAAGGTGCTCTCGCCAGAAAATCGATCAATTTTGGTAAATGCGGCCAAGAAGGATTCTTGTAGCACATCTTCGGCTTCGGCTACATCTTGGACGATGCGCAGGGCGGTGTTGTACATTGCGACCTTGTAAGCCTCATAGGCTTCAAACTGGGCCCCAGGGTCACCGGACCGCAATCTGGCGATCAGTTCCATGTGATAATCTATTTTGCGTAGTGCCATACTTCAGATGATTTACACTCCAATGACCTGCCGTTGCCGCAAGGGTTGCATTGGAATTCACTTTTCTAATGATTCTTTTCATTTTTTTTGAAATCGAGGTGTGCCTAGTCCCCCATCACCTGGGTCAAATCCCTGAAAGACAGCCTTTCCTTCAATTGATCGGCACTGAGGCCGTCTGGCAAGTCTATCTGGATTCGACGCGCATCCCCGGGAACCAAATCAAAAAAATTGTCTGAAAACTTCGCTCGGCATCCAGCCACGATGATCTCCAAGTCCTTGACCAAGGTCGTACTAGACAATTCCAATAAAAATTCTTTGTGGTTGCCGCTCAGTTCATAGCTGAACTCGGGTTTCGACAGGGCGAGTTCACGCGGTTGCACCTGGTACACGATGGCCCCCGATACAATGAGATCCCCTGCTGTCACAATGATCTGGACAAGGCTGTTACGCGGGTCTGCCTGGGCCCCTAGGAGCGAAAGGGGAATGTGCAAATATTCCCTGGATCCCCGTTGCAGGGTGATGCTGGTCCTATAACGTCCTAAGAGGGTTCCGTCCAAGCCCAGCACATCGATCCAAAGTTTGCCGGCCGTTGTCGGAATTTCTGAAGCAATTTGCACACGCAAGGAGTCGTGGGCCACCGACGCAGAGACCAGCACCTGAGCATAGAGCCGCGCAAGGGCATAGTGCGCTGGCTTCCATTCCCCAGAATAGTCAATCGTGGACCAAGACGGCCCTGGCCAGCAATCGTTGAGCTGCCAGTAGAGCGTGCCCATGCAAAAGGGGCTTTTCATGCGGTGGGCCTCGATCGCAAGCGCCATCGCATCGCGCTGCAACAATTGGCTCAGGCGGCAAAATGAGCTGAAATCCCGGGGGTTGCCGTAACGCGGCTCCATGAATTTCAAGATCGGCGCATTGCCTTTGTAGCTCTTTTGGCGATGGAGAATGGCTTTGCTGCCAAAATTCCATTCGTCCTGGTCGATGTAAGGCTGCAGGTTGTCGGGCGAAGGCCAGGATTGGAAGCCATATTCGCTCATGAAGCGTGGCACGTAGTGGCTGAAGCCGTCGAGGCTGTCGGCGCCATGCCAGACACCCCAATAATGCATGTTGTGGTGCTTGAAATTCTCCTCTTTGCCCCAGTTGCTCAGCGGACTCGTGGGAATGTAGGCGCGGCCAGGATCGAGTGAGCGCAATGTTTGAGGCACATGGGCTTCAAAGAAGTCCTGGTATTGCCCCCAAAGCCGGGTGGCAAAATCAGTGCTGAACTTCCCCTCTTGCTGCCAACCCCAGTTGTGCCAGGCGACGTCGATCTCGTTGTTGCCACACCAAATGGCCAGACTCGGGTGGTGCCGCAAGCGCAAGACATTGTCTTGGAGTTCTGCCTTGGCATTCTCCAGCAATGCCCCTTCCAAGGGGTACATCATGCAGGCAAATGCGAGGTCTTGCCAGACTAAAATGCCGTGGGCGTCGCACCAATCGTAAAATGCGTCGTCTTCATAGACACCGCCGCCCCAGACCCGCAGCATGTTCATGCCCACAACCTCGGCCGATTCCAGGATGTGGGCCTGCTTGGCACGGCCGCGCGGCAAGAACACATCGCTCGGCACATAGTTGGCACCCTTGATATAGAGTGGTCCACCCCGGTCAGGCAAGAAATCATTGACTGAGAAATAGAAGCTTGTGCCCATGCTGTCGGGTTCATTCACAAGGCGGATGCTGCGCAGCCCAAGTGACTGCTTGACCTCACTCACGATGGTCTTGGCACGCTTCACGCGGGCCGTCAATTGGTACAACTTAGCCTCGCCCATGCCGCGCGGCCACCAAAAAGAGGGCTTGTGAACCATGAATTGTAAGTCGAGCACACGCATTCCCTCCACGAGCTTGCGGCGGGTTGCGAGCACGACCTGGTCATCGAGCTGTAGCTCGATTTGGTAGGTGCCCTCCTCGACGACATCGAGATGCAGCAAGGCGTGCATGGCCGCAGCCTGCGCGCTCAGGTGCAAGGGCACGACGTGTACTCTGTCTAGGCGCACACCCGACCAAGCTTGCAAATACACAGGTCTCCAGATGCCTACGGTGAGCAGGCGCGGCCCGAAATCCCAGCCAAAGTTGTAGGCCGCCTTGCGGATGTAGGGACTGAGCTTGATGGCTGCCGCATCGTTGCCAGATGGCAACAAAAAGGGTGAGGCTTGGTAGGCGGCAAGCGCCGCCACCATGGGCGACTGAAATCGCACTTGCAGCACATTTTCCCCAAACAGCAGGAATTGCTTGCAGGGGAGTCGCCAAGTGCGGTGCATATTGTCGGCATTGCCGAGAAGATGGCCGTTGAGCCAGATCTCAGCATAGGTATCGAGTCCCTCAAAGACGAGGTCGATCTGGGGTTCGCTCAGGTTTTGTGCCGTGACCTGAAATCGCCGACTGTAGTTCCAGCCGCGCTGCTCGATCCATTGTAGCTGCTCCTCACGATCACCGACAAAGGGATCGACAATGCGTTGCGCTGCAAGGAGGTCGGTGTGCACGGTGCCCGGCACTTGCGCGGGAATGGTGTCGGTCATGCCGACCTGATGGAGTTGCCACTGACCCTGCAAGTCTAGTGTCTGCGCCACAACGTGGCTATAGCGATGCCAGCAGGGAATGCAAAACAACAATCCCAATAGCCATCGCAGACCGCATCGCATGGGTCTAGAATTTGTCGAGGTTGACGAGGATGGCAGCGATAAACTGCACGACGATATAAATCACTGCACACGTGATGATAATCGTGTTGGTCCGTTTCTTTTTGGCAATGCGCTCTTGTGCCTCTGCTGCATATCGACCGCTCGGGAAGTAACGCAGGTAATGCTCGTAATAGGTGCGATTGTTGTAGGTGAGACAAGTTTGCCAAGCCTTTTCATCTTTTTGCTCGGGTGTGAGCGACGCATATTCTACTGTGGCACCAAATTCATTGTTGGTGCGTGGTTGTGGGTCGGGCTGAGGCAAGGCTTGCTCGGGTTGCTGCCCCTTTCCAATCAAGCTCCAGATTCCACCCAGCAATTTCTTCATGCCACGATGCTCGGTTCCCCCAGTCCAATCCGCGAGATCTGCATAGAAACCAGCCTCCGTGCCTTTGGGTGGAATGATGCCCGCATCCAATCGCACAGCGATCAAGCGGCGCAGGTTGCTCCCCACGCGGCCCTCGTTTTGCAGGCGACCCGATCCTGCGGAGTTTTTGGTCCAAACCACGACATGACAGGTCGAGCTATTCATACGCTGCCGCAGCATCTGCGAGCTTTCTTGAAAGGTGCCCGGCTGATCGCGAAACCAGACCTTGAGTCCCACCCATTCGAGCTCTTCCACAATGCGGCGCACGCGATCCTCGTCTTCGGGAGCGTAGCTGATATAAACGTCAAATTGATCGTCGGCCATGATGCAAATTTAGGAAGGATCAATTAAGACAAATAATTGATGGTGGCAAAATTACGGAATAGAAAAACTTTGTGACAGGTCTTTTCTTGATCGCCAATTACTTCCATCCAAAACACATCGATGTTTGGTCAAAAAACCTGACTACCCAGGTACTTCAGGTTCGATCATCGCTTCGATCAGCGTCAACCGCGCGTGCCATAGCGTTTTGCACAGCTCAATTGCCCGACACATTTTATGGATTGATCGCATTTTGTACCTGCTACGGCACGCACCGGAATATCTTTGTTTAGATTCGACACGGATATGCAGCCCAAGTATCGCAACATCTTGACCCAAGTGCTGGGCGCCGCCGCCTTCTTGTCGGTGCCATTTTTGCTGTCGCCTGATTTTTTGAGTGGCCAATCGATGTGGCATGCCCCAGGATTTCAATATGAGATGGGCTTGTGCGTGCTTTTGCTCTCCTTCTTTTTCCTGCATTACTACCTCCTTGTACCCAAGCTCTATATTCCCAAGCACTGGGCATTGTATGCGGCTGCGATCTTGATCAGCTTTCTGATCCTTCTTGCCTTCACTTTCATCGTGATTCCCTACGGCATTCCACAGGGTGGCGAGTTTCCAAGGATTCCTGGTGGCGCCCGATTTCCCCATCCGCCGCGCATCCCATCAGTTTCTTTCAGATCACGTCTTTGGTTGTTTATCGCGATGGTCTTTGCGATGGTCCTTCTTCTGTCGCTTCACCTGCGCCTCAACCTGCGATTTAAGCGCTTGGAGCAGGATCGCACGGATGCAGAGGTTTCCTATCTCAAAGCACAGATCAACCCGCATTTCCTCTTCAATACGCTCAACAGTATCTATGCCATGGCGATCGATAAGTCTGATGCGACCGCCGATGCTATCGTGAAACTATCAGGCATGATGCGCTATGTCCTGAACGAGTCGGGGCAAGAATATGTCTCCCTGGAAAAAGAGATGAATTATCTCAGCGACTATATCGACCTACAACGCACCCGACTTGGCGACACGGTCGCACTGCAATTTGCGGTCTCGGGAGACACTCTGGGCAAACGCATTGCGCCCTTGCTGCTCATCACCTTTATCGAGAATGCTTTCAAGCATGGCCTCAATCCAGAGGAGGATGCCAGCATCGCCATCGACATCCAGATCAAATCAGACAAGCTCGAAATGCTTGTGACCAACCGCAAGGTGCTCAAAGCCACTTTGGAGACCACCGATGGCATCGGCATCGGCAATGCGGTGCAGCGCCTCAAGTTGCAATACCCTGGCCGACACACTTTAAAGATAGAAGAGAACCAACATGATTACCAGGTATGGCTGAGCATACAAATATGATCATGCACGCGATCGCTGTCGATGACGAGCCGCCTGCCCTCAGGGTGATCGAGCACTTCTGTGGTCAGCTGCCGGGCTTAGTCAGACTGGTTGGCACTTTTACCAAACCCAATGAGGCATTGGGCTTCACGCAGCGCAATCAGGTTGACCTGCTGTTTCTGGACATCCAGATGCCTGGGATGACGGGCATCGATTTTAGGAAATCGGTGGGTGCTGAGACCTTGGTGATCTTCACGACGGCCCATAGTGAATATGCCGTGGAGGGCTTCAATCTGCAAGCCATTGATTATTTGCTCAAGCCATTCACGTTTGATCGATACAAGCAGGCCGTTGGGCGTGCCAGCTCCTTTTTTCAGATGCTGCAAGCGACGGCAGGCAACGAGCCCAGCCACATCTTCTTGCGGGCCGACTACAACTTGCACAAGGTCACCCTCGCCGACATCGTGTTTGTCGAGGGACTCGACGATTATCTCAAAATCCACCTCGAAGGTCGGAAAAGTCTGGTCGTGCGAATGACGATGAAGGGCATCTTGGAAAAATTGCCCAAGACAGACTTCGTGCGAGTGCACCGCTCCTACATAGTACCCATCGCGCGCATCTTGCATTTTCGCAACAAGGTGATCCACATTGCAGGCCGAGAAATACCGCTGGGTGGCACCTATGAGCGTGCTTTCCTCGATCTGCTTGGCGAATAGCAAACTACACCGCAACAATGACAGCATTGGCCTCAATGATTTGGATACACGATGCCGTCTTCAGAAATTACGCTTCAAGGCCTTGGTGTTCATTTTGCAAGGCACTGGTAGGGTAAGTTTTCTGGCGATTTGTTTTTTCATTATGGGTTTAGATGACACAGGCCGCACTGGATCACTCCAGTTGCGGCCTGCATCTTTTTCAGCGAATAGGATTTCCTTTATTGCTGATCGACGATCACGATCTTATCGATCTTATCACCTTGCGCGATGCTGTCTAGGAACTCCAGACCTTCAAACACCTTGCCAAAACAGGTGTGTGCACGATCAAGGTGAGCGGTAGCCTGACGCGTCAAGACGATGAAGAACTGGGAACCGCCAGTATCCTTGCCCGCATGTGCCATGGAAAGCACGCCGCGGTCATGAAACTGTAGCCCGCCAGAAGTCTCGCAAGGGATTTTGTAGCCTGGACCGCCACGACCAGTGCCTTCGGGGCAACCGCCCTGAATCACGAATCCTGGCAATACGCGGTGGAAATTTAGCCCATCGTAAAAGCCCTTTTTGGCCAGTACAACAAAGTTGTTGACCGTATTGGGCGTCTCTTTTTCGTAGAGCTCGGCCTTTAGAAGACCTTTTGCGGTATAGATTTCAGCAATTTTCATAGGATACAAAACTAATAAAGCTTGACGATGCAATGCAACTTTCCATTGCTCAGACACACATTTTCAATGCATTTGCAAAAAATCTTCTCAAATGCATTTTGATGAGGAAACTATTGGCTGCTCCAGACGGTTAATGCAACCTAGAATAAGAAAAAATGAAACTCACACTCGACGCAGTGACATCCAAGTGGGGCTATCACGCCTACGTGTCCCATGTGGATGATCTGGTAGCACATGATCAGACCACTGGTACCAATCATTCCCCAGACTATGTGGATTTTACCCGCATGGGGCAGCAGCGTACCCACCGCATCTATAAAACGACGACGATTACCCAAGCTTTGGAGACCGCCACAAGGCAGCTGCAACGCAACTATCATTTCGTGGTGATCGTCGAGGCATGGTGTGGCGATGTCTGCCAAAACCTACCTGTAATCCAAAAGGTTGCTGAACTGAATCCCAACATATCCCTTGAAGTGATCTTGCGTGATGAGAATCCCGACATCATGAACCACTTCACCACCGATGGCGGCCGTGCAGTGCCCATTTTAGTCGTGATCGATGCCGACACCCATGAGGTGATCACACGCTGGGGACCGCGCCCAGCACCTGCCCAAAAAATGGTGAAAGACTACAAGGCACTCACCGAAAAGGTTCCGTACATGGAGTTTGTCAAGGAATTGCAGCTCTGGTATGCCCATGACCACACCCAGACCCTACAGGCAGAGTTGCTGAAACTGCTCAGTGGCTTGGAGGCATAGTCGCACCCAAGGCCGAGGCTTTTGCGCCGAACGATCGGCACAGGCGCTCGCCCAAACTTAGAATTTGTATTCAAAGCCAAGTGCATACAACTTGGTCAGGTCATCTTGCTCAGTTGCGAGGCAAATCCACCGATGAAGATGATCGATAGGCCGATGCTCATGCCGAGCATCGCCAGCACAAGAATTTTGGGGTCAAAATCGATGTCAGGATTCACGAAACTGCTATCCATAAAATCCATCGTAAGCTTGGACCCTATGATGGTGACTGTCGCAGCGACGACCTCCAAGATTGTGTAAAGGAAAAAGCCGATGCGTCGCATGCGCATCAGCAACAGCACTGCGACCAACTTCCCCAAAGACAAGCCGACATTGGACACATCCATCCAAGTCGGCAAATCCACCTCTTGGGCCCCGATCTCGGGGATCAGGGGTTTGATCAAGAGGAAACCTAGGTACAGCACCGTGCCGACAATGGTGAAGATCGCCAAAATCGTAACGATCATAGGGCGAGGCTGGATGATGGAATCAGTGGAGCTATTTGCGTTCATGGACGATGTGCGTGATTTGTTCCTGAATTTAGAAAAATTCAGGCTGTTTCCATCCCTAAAATTGCTTTCCCACTTTTTTTTCAGCAGCTCAAATGGTACATTTTCTTTAGGAAATAGCGCCCAACCCCTTCCAAATGCGGAATCTTCATATTCCACCTTTTTACGATCAACATTCAATCCTACATACAAACAATTGGATAACAATCGATTACGTCACACTTTCTTCAAAAAGCCGTCGCAACTCAAAAAATTCACATTTCACGCAGCGAGTTCGTCTTAATGGAAAGGGCGGTCTGTGGCCGTCCTTGGGGTAAGCCCGCGCATTTTGTAGTCTTTGAAAATCGCAGCATATTTTTTCTCAGGCAACGCCAATCAACAGGGAGTGGCTTGAGCAGAAGCGTTTGGTATGCGTTTCTGATTCAGGTCGCGCAAGGCTTACCATTTTGGAAGGAGTGCCGTCGTTCTCGATTGAGGGAGCGGCGGCCATTTTTTTGGCGCGTTTGCTGGGAGTGCATACAGATTGTCACCTGAGAGGATTAGTTTTGGGACATGAAGAATCTTGTAGGCATAGTGGTCGCCCTCGTGCTCTTGCTGGTATTGCACGTCATGGCGGTCGCGCAATACAACCTCGAAGAGATGGGCGTGGAAGCGGGTCCCGGCTTTGCAGTTTTTCAAAACGCAAGCCAAAATTCCCAAGGCCCTGCCTTCAACGCCAATGCTTTCTATTCACACTATGCCTGCGGCAAGGGCTACGGATTTCATATCACGGCTGGTGCAACAGGCCTATTTCCATCGACCAACCAAGGTCAATTGTTGCTCGACCCACCTGCAAATGGCAAGACCAGCCTCCAATTTACCAACCTTGATTTTGGATTCATGGGCAAGCTCAGGATTCACGAATACCATCGACCTAAGGAATGGGCGGTCTTTTTTGGCCCCAAACTTCAAGTGCCTTTGATGACGCGCTATGCGAGTGCGGGCAGTGCGGGCGGCTTGAAAGATGTCACGAGCGCGATCAACCGCATTTGGGCAGGCGCCCAACTGAGCGTTCAGTTTCGGCAGCCGATCACCAAGAAAAAGTCTTGGTTCATTCACCCAGGCGTGGAATATTACTTTTTGCCCAGCTACCGCTCGGCAACTGCAGGCGACAGCAGGCTGCTCTATGTATTCCTAAACTTTGGTTTCGCTTTTTGGGACCAGCGAGGTTAAGGAATGAAACAGGGCCTGCGAACCATAGTCCGCAGCAGATTTCCATGACATGTCGTGCCAGCAGATGGCACAAATTTCATGCAGGCAATGCACATGGTAACTATCTCTGCGCCTCAAAATTTGTCCACATAGCGCTGCATAGCGGCCTTCACAAAATTGTCTTCCTCGTCTTTGAGCTGGGCGTCAAAAAATGATTTGACTTCAGGATTCTTGGGCATTTCGGAGAGGGCCTGCACGGCAAAAAAGCACAGCCACCGCTCTTGGCTGTTGGCCACAAGGTCTTTGAGCACCGTGGTACCTTCGGTCTTTTCAGCAACACTACGGTGATCCAACCACTCCCCAAAGCCTCGCAAGATACTGGTCTTGACTGAGAGGCCTACTGTGGGATCCTTGAGTTGCGCCAAGATATAAGGCAATGCCTTGTCGCTGTTGGAGGCGCGCAAGATGCGCGCGATCGTGCCCGAGAGATGCTTTTCCTTGCCATTCATGAAGCGCTCTGCGAGTGCCTGCCCGCTCAAGGAGTCGATGCTGTAGCAAGTCTCCAATGCAACCTTGCTCACGGCATAACTACTGTCATCGACAGCGCGTTGCAGACGGGCTTGTACTTGCTGGCGCAGGCCCGCATTGTCGGCGCGTTGCAGGTAGGCTGCCTGCTCACCCAGCAGGCTGATCGCTGCCACCCGCACATAGGATTTGGAGTCATCCACGAGTTTGAGTGCCATGGGCACGGCCGCCACGAGATAGTCATCAGCGGGCTCCTGCTGCGGCGTCAAGGCCAGCATGCGAGTGCCCCAGTAGCGATCTTGGGAGAGTGCCAAGACTGATTTGTAGTCAGCGATCCCAGTCTCTGGATCCGACATACGCTCGATCGCCTCCGCTTTTTGGGCGTAGCCCTCCCCTTCCTTCAATTGGTGTACCCAAGCCTCATCGGTCATGCCCTCGACCGTGCGCAGTCTGCAGAGCAGGTTGTGGTCGGGGTCAAAGGCGACATGGCTGGGCGCAGCATTCACTGCAAATTCAAAGGTTGTGTCGGCGGTTTCCATCCAGACCTGGATGCGGCGGTGCTGCTGGCCCACGACATAGTCTAGCGCTATCGGCAATTTGAAGACGGGACTCGCCTTCAAGTCTTGCAGCTGTTGCACCCGCAAGCTGTATTTGCCAGCGGTGTAAGCGTGGGTCAGTGCCAGCTCGGGGTGCCCGGGCTGCAAGAACCATTGGTCAAAAAACCAATTGAGGTCCTGGCCAGTCACTGCTTCAAAGGCGAGCCGCAACTCGTGGATCTCGACATGGTCGTAGGCATGTTGGGTCAGGTAGCGCTTGAGGGCTGCAAAGAAGGCATCGTCGCCGACCTGCTTGCGCAGCATGTGCAAGACCTGCCCTCCCTTAGCATAGCTGTGTGCATCAAACATGGCATCGGCTCCCTTGTGATGGTAGCGGATGATGGGATATACACCGCGCGCCGAGGAGCGCAAGTAGCCCGCGCGGTCGCCCAGCAGGTGACTGGTCGCCTCATCCATGCCATGACGGTGCTCGATCCAGAGGTATTCGCCATAGGTGGCAAAACCTTCATTGAGGCTCAGGTTGGCCCAGCTCTCACAGGTCACCAAGTCTCCAAACCATTGGTGAAACAGCTCGTGGGAGATGATGTCTTCCTCGGGATTGTCGAGGTGCTCGCGGGCATCGTGCTGCAGCCTGCCATAGTGCGTGGTCGCACTGGTATTCTCCATGGCCCCCGACACAAAATCCCGCACGACCACTTGGGCATACTTTGGCCAAGCAAAATCCACGCCTAGGCGGGTGGAAAAAAACTCCATCATGGCAGGCGTTTCACCAAAAACCAATTTGGCATACCGCGCATATTCAGGCTCCACATAATAGCTCACCTCTCTACCGCGCCATTGGTCTTTGACGACGGCATAGTTGCCGATGGCCATCATGAAGAGGTAGGGGGCATGTGGCAAATCCATGCGCCAGTGATCGGTGCGGCTGCCATCTGCGTTGTTTTTGGAATCGACCAATAAGCCGTTGGAAAGGGTCTTGAAAGAGTCGGCAACCGTGATGTAGATCTCATCGGTGCAGCGCTGATTGGGGGTATCGAATGTCGGAAACCAAGCTGGGCTGCCATGGGACTCGCCTTGTGTCCAGATTTGGCGCGGTTTCCCTGGCGTTTCTCCACGTGGGTTGATGAAATAAAGGCCCTGGTCCTCGGCAGCCTCTTCTGAGACGAGGGAGTCGAGTTCGGTCGGGCGGGCTGTATAGTCGATGAAAACCTGCAGGGTCTCCTCCCGCGCATACTTGTGGTCCAGCTGGATCACGAGGTGCGCATTGTCATAGGTGTATTTCAGCGTCTGCAAGTCATCGCCTGTCACGATGGCCACTTGATGGACGAGGAAACCCTTTGCGTCCAAGACAAGTTCATCGACGGGCGCAAACCATGGACGCATCGTGAGCATCGCCTTGCCCATGAGCTGCTCTCTTTCCCAATCAAAGCGCACATCAAGCCGCGTGTGGATGAGATCAAAGACTTTGGTTTCAGAGGGTCGGTAGGGATAGGAGATCGCTCCTGAAAGTGGTTGCGTAGCACCATCTGTTTTCACGGGCGGGCGCGAGGAGACCGTTTGATGGTCGGGTTTGACAGGTCGGGATTTGCATCCTACCACCAGCATGGGCAACAACAACAGGATCAGTAATCGGTTTTTCATTTGGGAATGCAGTATAAAATCGGCAATTTTCCGCGGTAAAGGTGGGGAATCTCCCTGCCAATCACAAAGTAAAGCAACACCGAGATGTTTGAGGCAAAGGTCAATGGGCAACATATTTTTGAGGTCGCACTGGATGGCAAAGGCTATGTCCTCAATGGACAGGCTGCCGAGGTCGATGTGCAGCGCCTCAATGCGCATTCATTTCAGGTGCTCCATCATGGCGCATCGCATACGGTACACATTGCATCGATTGACCGTGCGGCCAAGACGGTCGTACTCAAAGTCGATGGCAAGCGGGCAGAGGTAGTGCTGAGCAATGAGATGGATCGCCTGCTCAAAAAACTTGGGTTGGAGAATGCAGGTGCCGCCAAGATGAGCGACATCAAGGCGCCGATGCCGGGTTTGATCCATTCGATCAAGGTCGTCGAGGGGCAATTGATCGCCAAGGGAGACGCTTTGCTGATCCTGGAGGCGATGAAAATGGAGAATGTCATCAAATCCCCGACCGATGGCACAATCAGCAAAATCGTCGTGCTGCAAGGCCAAACCGTGGACAAGGGCATGGTGATGATTTCCTTGAAATAATGGCTGTCTGCCGCACTACCCAAATTGCGGATTCCAGCTTAATTTTCCAGCCCTTTCCAACTCCACTGAACCAAAATCATGAGCGGCACAATTTTTCTCGCTGGCATCCTCCAATTTCAAAGTGCACAACGCTTTGAGGAGGCACTCGAGGCCCTGCGCACGGAAGAAACCTATTCCGAAGCGAGCTCGCTGGTAGCGGCCTTTCAGGCGGCGATGGTGAGCGATACGCTGATGGTGCTACGCCACCATCCCCTGCAGTCGGGCACGTTCTATGACCGCATCATGGCCGAGGCCTACCTGCTTTCAGAATTTGCAGGTCGCGGTTATCTTGCCGGCGTCTTACGCGGTGCAAGTGCACGCGTGCAAGTCGCGATGGCAGCCATGACCTACCCCGTCTTGGACGGCTATCGACCACAAGCCGACCCTGACCCAGCGACCGACTATTTGCCTAGGCTCCCCAAGCAGCAGCTTAGTTATCTATACCGCTCAGAGGGCCGTGAAATCGAGGTCTCCTGGGTCTCACGGAGCAACAAGCATGGCAAGTTTGACTACATCTCATTCCCCCAAGATGGCAGCAACGATCCCTTCAATGATTGGTGGGACGGGCACTACTTCCTAAAATCTGGTCACCAGTGGTTTGGAGTGACGACCGACCTCGACAATGCCGCGCTGAGCGATCCCGCAGAGGAAGAAATACAGCTCATCATGGACGGCAGCGCCAAGCCCGGCCATACTTTTTTCTCCTACGTGCCAGGGACAGAGATCTTCAGGCTCTACACCCATGAGGGTTTCGAAGATGTGGAAACGCCGTATGGCGAATATGACCGTTGCATGAAGGTGCGCGTCGATCTGTATTTTTTGCCGACAGAGGACAGTCGCTATGCAGGCGACGAGAGTGACAAAGTCTTCAAAAAAGTCACGACCACGCACTATTTCGGTAAAGCTGCGGGGCTAGTGAAATTGCTGTTTGAGGATGGGGAATTGTTGCTGAGCGGCATCATCGCCGCCCCCGAAGAGCCGCAGGAATCGACCCCGGCCACGACTTCGCAGATGGCCACAAGCGATTCCCCAACAAGAAACAGCAGCAATCGCGGCAAGCCTTGGTGGAAATTTTGGTGAGTCATTCCCTGAGATCGCATTGAGCAGCAGCTGTGCAAGCACCGACATAAGTGGTCTTGCCATCTAGGCCAGCATGAAATCACATCGTTTTCGTGCAAAGATGGCGCAGCTATCCGCTAAAATTGTATCTTGGGCATACAATTGTCATGGAACCAGGACGCGCTTCCAATACACCACCTCCCTTTCCAGCGGGATGGTGCGGGCTCTGGAAAGACCCGCTCGGCAAGGTCATGTACATCCAGCATGCCCACGGTCGCAATCTCCTCGTGAGTTTCACCGCTGGCATCCAAGAAAATTTTTTTCCACTCACCACGAGCCCGATTGGGATCACCAGGCATCTGCCCGGGGTCTATATGATCGACAGCTACGGTGTGCCGGTGCTACAGATCGATATCGGCGACCCGCAAAACGGTCCGCGCTACGACATCCATTTCATTTTTGGCGAGGGCGATCGCCTGCGCACCGCCGAGTCGTGGGATATGGTGAGCGGCATCATCGCCCGCCCCAAGCTTGCCTTGGGTTGGCGCGCCGAAAACGAAGACTACGCCGAGCTTGCTTGGGCCTATCCATTGAGCAACTATTGGAAGGCTGAGGAGGAGGAAATGCGCTTCAAGGCGTTTCATGGTTGGTGAAGACGCCTGTTGCGTCGTATAGGATCAAAAAATGTACTTGGAAGATAGCAACACCGCATGAACATCAGTTGGGCCGATTTTTGGAGTGTCTGCAAGGATTACATCCTACCGGAATCTAGCACGCTGGCCTTGAGTGTGGTGTTGTATGGCATGTTGGGCTTTGTGATCGCCGTTGCGATCTTGGCCCTTGGCCAGCGTTACGGGGTCTTTACCCGCAAGCAGAAGTATTACAATTGGGT
Organism: Bacteroidota bacterium; assembly: GCA_031415375.1. Classification (GTDB taxonomy): domain Bacteria; phylum Bacteroidota; class Bacteroidia; order J057; family JADKCL01; genus JADKCL01. The sequence continues at coordinate 19,867 of JANORP010000379.1, forward strand.
CGTGAAGCTCTATATCCCGCTCATCCTGCTGGGGACGCTCTATTTTTCCTTACAAATCGGCTTGTTCAGGGGCATTTACAAGGTGATGGACCACGAGGCCGACTTGCTCACCGAGGGCATCTACGGGCAGACTGTCGATCGTGCATTCTCCAATCCCGCTGAAAAAGACGCCTTTCTGGAATTGCTGAAGGTCGCGCTCGTAACCTATGACCACAGCAGCGCAGCATTTGCAGACAGCCTCAAACACCGCATCATGGGCAGCCAAGTCGGGTATGGGGTCATCGACCAAGCCAAAAACAAGGTCGCTGCCTACCTCATCGACACATTCAAAGACGACATCTTCAATGCCATCTTGGCAGCGGTGCTTTCAGAGGCCTCCAAGCAAGGTGGAGCGCCCGTGGAAATGTCTTGGTCGGAGTCGCGCAAGCTGCTTGAAGTCTTGCAGCACACCGACGCTGCACGCCTGGAAGTCGCCATCAAAGACAAAGTCACTGAGATGCTGCAGCATTTGTTTTACGCGCAGTATTCCAGCCTGAGAAAGTCGTCGCTCCTCATGTGGTTTGTGATCGCACTCTTGCTGCCGATTGTCGAGTGGCTTGCCTATCTCAAATGGATTGCACCATGGCTAGACAGACGCAGTGCCGTAGCGCCAGCCTGGACAGACCAATCTATCAATGCACCTCGTAAGAAATAACAACTTCACCAAAGCCTTTGGTTTCGGTGAGGTTGTCCTTATAGAGCTGATATGATAGCCTACAAATTGCACAATTTCAGGTTTGCCCAAGCTAGAAGGCCTCACAATGTCTTTGAAAATCAATGCAGTTTCAGAATTTTCTGCTGAAAAGCACCATCGGTGTTTTCGACTTTCAAGACATAGGCGCCAGGTGCAAGCCCGTTTCAGAAATCAGGGCCACATTGGACAGTCTGCGGCCGATTGCAGATTTGCATTGGCTGCAGCGCATGGTCGAGGACTTGGGCTGATGGAAAAAACTCCAGTTGCGAGCCCACCCTTTGTAGAATGTGGTTTCTGCCCAGCTATCAAAATTCGGCATCCTCAAATTCCGCAATCCTGTCGCATTGCCCGTTTGTATGCATTCCGCAGAACCCTTATATTGCACGTATGAAAAAGGGAATGTTGTTTTCGTTGATTGCGCTAGCGATCGTCTTGCAAGCTTGCAAACCAGAGGAATTGCTGCGTGTGGAAAAGGTCATCGCGGCCTATGATTATACCTCACGTTGCGAAGTCTATGACCTCGTCGCGCAAGGCAACCCCACGGTGGTACTTGATACAGCTATCCTATTTGTGGCACGCCCAGTGGCAGATCTCGATGGCTACATCAATCTGCTCGACCGCGATGTCTATCTCAACAAGGACTTGAGCTATAACCAAAGTCAAGTCGGTTATTCCCTCATGGGCAAGTTTGATGGCGCGGGCGGACTCAGCGTAAACACAGACATCATCGATACGCAACTACAGACGCGCACCAAGTGCACCTACACTTGCAAGCGCCAATAAGGCTGGTCATGGAATGGTGCACGTTGCGATTCACCTCTGGCACATTTAGCAATATTTTTCCCCATTGCCTTGCAACCTTTAGGCGTTTTGTGCGTCTTATGTGTTCGTTGCAAAAATTTTGTGCCCTTTATCGATCTTATGACTACAATACTACGCTACTTTGCGCTCTGTCTTTTGATAGGGCTTGGATCTTTGTCTTTTGGCCAATCGGCAGGTGAAATCACTGGCCAAGTGTTGGATTCCGATGGCAATGCGTTGCCTTTTGCGAATGTGCTGCTATTTTCCACGGGAGACTCCAGCATGGTAAAAGCTGGCTTCTCGGGTGAAGACGGCATCTATATCCTCTCGCCTATCGCTGCTGGTGAATATTGGATCAAGACCCAGTTCACTGGATATGCTTCAGACACCAGCCAAATTTTCAGATTGGCCGATGGCCAAAAACTGGAACGCCCAAGCTTGAAAATGGCCGAGGTCGCATCCTCGGTCAAGGAAGTGCAAATTGTCTCTGAGCGTCCGCTCGTGACCGTGAAGCCCGACATGCTGGTCTTCAACGTCGAAAACACACCCAATGCGATCGGCGAAAACGCATTCAACTTGCTGCGCAAGGCACCTGGCGTGATGATCGACAACAACGACAACATCAACCTGCTCGGCAAAAGTGGCCTGCGCATCTACGTCGATGGCAAACAATCGCCGCTGAGTGGCTCTGACCTCGCCAACTTCCTCAAGACCATCCAAAGCTCTCAGATCGAGTCGTTTGAGATCATCACCAATCCCAGCTCCAAGTACGATGCCGCTGGCAATGCAGGCATCATCAACATCAAGATGCGCCGCGACAAGAGCCTCGGTGCCAACGCGACAATCGATCTGGGCTATGCGATCGGGGTGTTTGGCAAATACAATGGCAGTGTGAGCGCCAACTACCGCAACAAACACTTCAGTGTTTTCGGGTCCTATAGCCTTGGCACTGGCAAGTCGCGCAATTTCATGGATTTTTCCAGACACCAAGATGGGCTTACTCTCGGCCCGATCACGACTGTGATGATCGACAACTATACCAACCACAACTTCAGGACTGGATTTGATTTTTTTGCAAGCAAAAAAAGCACGATTGGCGTCTTGGCATCGGGCTTCATCTCCGAAACAGAAGGCAACAATACGAGCATCACTTACATCACGCCTGATTCGATGCTGTCGCCCATTTCGGTTCTCGATGCCAGCAACAATATTTTGGCCAGCAATCTCAATCTGAATTTCAACCTGAACTACAAATATGACAATGGCGATGGCGTGACTTTCAACGCCGATGCCGACTATGCCCTTTTCCGCAATACCAACAACAGCAATCAGCCCAATACCTACAAGGACCCAGAAACGGGCGCCCTCCAATTCGCGCAAAACTACCAGAGCCACGCCCCCACCAACATCGACATGCGCACACTCAAAGTCGATTATGAGCGACCATGGCTCAAGGGGACGTTTGCCGTTGGTGCAAAAGGTACCTATGTGAGCACCGACAATACCTACGATTTCTACAACGTCGTCAATGAAAGTCCCTCACTTGACACTTCGCGCAGCAACAAGTTCGACTACACAGAGAACGTGAATGCTGCCTACCTGAATTACCAAACCAAGGTCAAGAAATTTGCATTCCAAGCTGGCTTGCGCGGCGAGCAGACCAATTCGATTGGTGACCTCACGGCATTTGTTGCCACCAACAACAAAAAGGTCGTGCGTCACTACTTCAACCTTTTCCCTTCGGGTGGCGTGACTTATGACGTCAATCCCAAGAACACATTGAGCCTGACCTATAGCCGTCGCATCGACCGGCCACAGTATGAAAACCTGAATCCATTTGAATTCAAGCTGGATCAGATTTCCTATATGAAGGGCAATCCCTTCTTGAAGCCGCAATACACCAACAATGTGCAGCTGTCGCATACATTCAACTACACGCTCAATTCCAGCATCTCCTATGCAGTGACCAATGATTTTTTCACAGAGGTGATCGGGGTGAGCGACTCGGTGCCTGGTGCCAGCTTCCTTACCACCAAAAACATCTCCCAAAAAGCTGTCGCGACCATCAGCGTAAGCTACCCTTTCAACATCACCAAGTGGTGGAGCACCTACACCAATGTAAGCGCATTCAATGTGCGCCAGCAAGGCGACGTGGGCAACGGTGTCCTGATCGACATCCAACGCAGCTCAGCCTCAGTCTTTCACCAAAGCAATTTCAAATTGCCCAAAGATTTCTCCATTCAGGCCTCGGGCTTCTACAACAGCCCAAGCATCTGGGGAGCCTATTTCAAGAATCGTCGGTTTTGGGGCATCGACCTAGGGGCCCAAAAGAAACTATTCCAAGGCAAGGGCAATCTCAAGGTCTCTGTGAGCGACGTGCTGTTCACGATGCAATGGAGCGGCTCACAGGTTTCCGATGAATTGCAGATGTATGGCCGCGGTGGCTGGGAAAGCCGCCAATTCAAAGTCAACTTCAGCTACTTGATCGGCAACAATCAAGTGAAGGCACGCAAACGCGAGACGGGTGTCGAAGAGGAAAAGGATCGCGCGGGCGGTGGTGGCGGTGGCGGTAGGTGATTGCTTGCAGCGTTGGCTGGCATGGAAAAACCTCCTCGGCTTGCGCTGGGATCTATTTTCCTGACCCCACCATTGCGAGGAGACATCATTTACCCGCTTTCACATTGCCCCAAACGCCTTCAAATACTGCTCGATATAGGCTCCTTTGGTCTTGACCCTGTACTGCATGATGAAGCGTGGATGCTCCAACGGAATTACTTTTCCAAAGAAGCGATGTGGTTGGTTGAGCCGATCAAGGAATTGAAAATTCTTGCCCGTACCGAAGCAGTAGCACTTGTCGGTCGCGACACCGAGGTCGATCTGTGCTTGTATGTTGTGTAGGATGAAGGGCGTCACGGCCTCAGCGAGCGCCTTGTCGTCGTAATAATTCACATTCACGACCTTGCCCTTGGGACTCATGGTCGTAAAGCCGAGCGGGCAGACGGAGTTGATGTAGAAGTCCTGGTAAAACGCCTCGGGTCCACCGTAAGCTGCGATCACCTCATAGACATAGACCGAGGAGGGCTCGTGTTCCAATTTCCCTCCAAAGGGAATCTTGCACACGTCGATGAGCCGCTTGGGATCGGTAAACGGAATACCCGTGAGGCCGGCGCCCAGCCGGCCTGGATTGATGCCCAAGATCAGGTGCCGCTGCCCAGCGGCATTGTAATATTTCAGGTAAAAAGCCTCAGAGCAAGCCAGGGCCTTGGGGTCCTCCCGAAACGGATTCATGATGTTGAACCCGGTGGGCAACGTGCCTGTAAAGTCCAGGCTACGGTTGAATTGGATGATTTTTTGGGCGAAGGTCTGGGTCATCATTTACCTACCCATTCGGAAATTCTGGCCGCGCCATCACCGCCAAGGCCTGGTTGTAATGCCGCTG
>JANORP010000380.1:0-1840 GCA_031415375.1 Bacteroidota bacterium
ATCCGTTTATTTCTTCGGGTTCTACTGCATAGTCTTTCATCAGTGTTTTTAGCTTTTCTACTCCTTCTCTTTTTGCCAACACTTTTTCCATCCTTTCCTGCGAAGCGAGGCCAAGTCTAAAACTTTTTTCTGTCAGCCGCAGGTCAGCATTGTCCTGCCGTAGCAAAGTGCGGTACTCTGCCCGGCTTGTGAACATGCGGTAAGGTTCATCGGTTCCCTTACTTATGAGGTCATCTATAAGTACCCCTATATATGCTTCACTCCTTTTCAGGATTAAAGCTTCCTGGTTGCAGGATTTTTGATGTGCATTTATTCCTGCCACTAATCCCTGGCAGGCGGCTTCTTCATAGCCGGTAGTTCCATTTATTTGTCCTGCGAAAAAGAGGTTTTCAATTTGTTTGGTTTCCAGCGAATATTTCAACTGATTGGGCGGAAAATAATCGTATTCAATCGCATACCCGGGGCGGAACATTTTACAATTTTCAAAACCCGGCACCATTCTCAATGCCTGCATCTGCACCTCTTCGGGCAGTGAGGTTGAGAAGCCATTTACATAAATCTCTACCGTATTAAAACCTTCCGGTTCTACAAAAAGCTGATGTCTGTCGCGGTCTGCAAAACGATTTATTTTGTCTTCAATACTTGGGCAATAACGTGGACCCACTCCTTCTATCCTACCTTGGTACATTGGGCTGCGGTCAAAACCGGTCTTTAAGATATCATGTACCGTTTGGTTGGTGTAGGTAATAAAACAGCTTCTTTGTTCTTGTGAAGTAATCTTCTTTACATCGGTATAAGAGAAGCCAACTATTTCATCGTCACCCTTTTGTTCTTCCATTTTGGAATAGTCAAGGCTGCGTCCATCAATTCTTGGGGGTGTTCCGGTTTTCAGGCGATCGCTTTCAAAGCCCAATTCTACCAACTGCTCGGTAATACCAATAGAGGCTTTTTCTGCCATTCTTCCTCCGCCAAACCTTTTTTCACCTATATGAATGACGCCGTTTAGAAAAGTTCCACTTGTAACTACAACAGATTTGGAAGCAATTTCGTGTCCCAGTCCGGTTACAACTCCACAAGCTTTCCCATTTTTAATAATAATGGATTGCACAGTATCCTGATAAAAATCTACGTTGGGTGTATTCTCCAACATTTCTCTCCACTTCAGATGAAACAACATCCTGTCACTTTGCGCCCTTGGACTCCACATAGCCGGCCCCTTGCTTTTATTCAGCATCCTGAATTGAATCATGGTAGCATCGGTCACTATGCCGCTGTAACCACCCAATGCATCTATTTCTCTAACAATCTGCCCTTTTGCAATACCTCCCATTGCGGGGTTACAGCTCATTTGGGCAATTGTTTGCAGGTTCATGGTAACTAACAGAACCCTACTGCCAAGATTGGCGGCAGCAGCAGCAGCTTCACATCCGGCATGTCCGGCACCCACTACTATTACATCGTATGTTTGAAACATAAGGCAAAGATAATTTTTCATTTGTGTAGTTGATACAAAAAACCCTATAAGGTTTTGGAAGCCTTATAGGTAAAGTTTAATTGTTCCACGTGAAACATTATTTTGATTGGTCGCAGGCAAAATCCTGTACAACCATGTATTTTCCATCGGGATAGGTATTGTAACCTATGCCCATTTCAGTAAATAAAGGATTAAGCAGTGACTTTCTGTGTCCTAATTCTGCAACTCCTTCATCAATATAAAGCAACACCAACATTAGAACAGTATTGGGTTTGCCCCAACTTATATTCTCACCGGCACAATACTTTATATTTATCGACTGCATTCGGGATTGAAATGTAGCACCCGAAGGGGAATTGTGAGAAG